>JANPNT010000481.1:0-3390 GCA_031427655.1 Burkholderiales bacterium | reverse complement strand
CAAGTGACGTTCTTCTTGCCGGCGGCAAGGCCGCTTTGCAAGATATGCCAGACGCAAGATTTATGAAAACCTGAGACCGACCATGCGCAACATTTTTCGCTATCTTTTACTGGCCTTGAGCATGTGTTCCGGCGCGTTTGCGCAAACAACTCCGGCTGTCACTGCAGTCAAGCCCGAAGCGATTTTGGGTGCGGGTGATATTGTGAAGATCACCGTCTACCAAAATCCCGATCTCACAGTTGACGGCGCGCGTATCTCTGAGGGTGGTTTGATTAATTTCCCGTTGATTGGCAGCGTCAAGATCGGAAATATTTCGGTCGCAGCGGCGGAAACCAAAATTGCCAAAGCTTTGCGTGACGGTGCCTTTGTATTGCGCCCGCAAGTGACCATTCAAGTTGGGCAGATTCGCAGCAACGTGATCTCTATTCTTGGTCAGGTGGGCAAGCCAGGGCGCTACCCGGTTGATAACGTCGGTGCCAAGGTCTCAGAAATGATCGCTGTGGCGGGCGGCGTGGTGCCCGGTGGGGCCGACATCGTCACCCTGGTGGGTACGCGCAACGGATCTTCGATCAAGCTGAGCATCGACATGCCCGAAATCTTGCAATCCGGCCGGGCCGATTTGGACGTGGCTGTGGAGAACGGCGACATCATTTACATCGACCGTGCGCCGAGTGCCTACATCTACGGCGAAGTACAGCGCCCGGGCCAGTTCCGCATCGAGCGCGGCATGAACCTGATGCAGGCACTGGCGTCGGGCGGCGGTTTGACCCAACGCGGTACCCAACGCGGCATGAAGGTGCACCGCCGCGATGCAAAAGGCAGCGTCGTGATCTCCGACATTGGCATCAACGATCCCGTTCTGCGCGATGACGTGATCTACATCAAAGAATCGCTGTTCTAAGCCGAGGGTCACTCATGTCTATCAAGCAGTTTTTAAGGGTTGTATGGGCGCGCAAGTGGCTGGTGATGGCGCTTTTTGTGTTTGTCTCTGCTGGTGGCATTGCGTATACCTTTTGGCTTCCCAAGCTGTACACCGCTGACACCGCCATGATTGTGGAGGTGCGTGTCGATCCCGTGCTTGGTGCGTTGGCACCTGCTTTGGCTGCGCCTGGCTACATGGCCACGCAAATCGAAATCATCCGTAGCGAACGGGTGGCTGCACGCGTCGTCAAAATGCTAGGCGTCGAGCGCTCACCGGCGGCAGTGGCTCAATGGCGTGAAGCCACCAACGCCAAGATCCCGTTGGAGCGCTATTTCGCCAACCTATTACAGCGCGGCTTGAGTGTGGAGCCCGCTCGTGGGAGCAACATCATTAATATTTCATTCAGCGCGCCAGAGCCTGTGTTTGCACAGGCCGGTGCCAATGCCTTTGCGCAGGCTTACATGGACATATCGGTCGAACTTCGAGTGGCACCCGCTCGGCAATCAGCGTCGTTTCTTGACGACCAAACCAAGGTTTTGCGCAACAATCTAGAAGGCGCGCAAGCCAAGCTCTCGAAGTTTCAGCAAGACAAGGGCATCGTGGTTTCGGACGAGCGTTTCGACCAAGAAAACGCACGTTATCAAGCGCTCACGGGCCAGCTCAGTTCCGCGCAGGCCGAACGCGTTGACGCAGGCATGCGCGCTCGCAATTCAGGCTCGGAATTTTCGCCGGATATCTTAGGCAGCTCCGCCGTTCAGGCTTTGAAAGGGCAACTCTCATCTGCTGAGACCAAGATGATCGAGCTGAGCGCCATCGTCGGCAAGAACCACCCATCGCGTATTCAGCTCGACGCGCAGATTGGTGAAATTCGCGCTCAACTGGCTGCAGAATCACGCCGAGTGTCCGGTGGCACCTCCTCTCTCAGCCGAGGCAGCAATCAAAAGGTCGGTGAACTCCTGGGCATGGTTGAGGAGCAGAAAAAGAAGCTCCAAACACTGCGGGCGGATCGCGACTTGGAGGCGGTATTCAAGCGAGATGTCGACACCGCCCAGCGCGCATATGAGGTGGTCAGCGGCAAGGTCGGCCAACTCACCTTGGAGAGCCAAAACAATCAAGCCAATACACGCTTGTTGAGCCCTGCGGTCGAACCGTTGGAAGCGTCCAAACCCAAAATATTGAACGGCGTGCTGGCTTCTCTGGCTGGCGGTTTGGCGCTCGGCATGTTGGCAGCCCTCGGTTGGGAGTTGCTGGACCGCCGCGTTCGCGATCCGGAAGACTTGATGGTCATGGCAGGCGTGCCCGTCATCGGAGTCATGCGTCCTGAAAACTCCAAGCGCCCCGTATTCCGACGCTTGCTTTTAGGAGGCCCCACCATGCCCCTTCGGCCCATGTTGCCAGCACCGGGAGCACGATCATGAAAATGACCGTCTCCATGCTCACAGAGGCACCACGTGCCAGCCGCTCGCTGGGTGGCATCTTGATCGACAGTGGCCTGCTCAAAGCCGAGGACGCAGAGCGCGTGTTGCTGGTTCAAAAAGAGCAAAACCTGCGTTTTGGTGAGGCTGCTATCCGCCTGGGTTTGCTCACCGAGGCAGACATCCAGCACGCCCTGTCGCGTCAGTTCGCCTACGCCTACCTTCGCAAAACCCCCGGCGAAGAGCGCCCCGTCAGCGAAGAGCTCGTGGCCGCCTACGAGCCTTTCAGCGCGCGTGTGGAACAACTGCGCTCGATACGCAGTCAGCTGATGCTGCGTTGGTTTGACAAGGCTGAGCAGCGCCAAGTTTTAAGTGTTGTGGGTGCCGAACGAGGTGAAGGCCGCAGTCATTTGGCCGCCAACCTAGCGGTCGTGTTCTCGCAATTGGGTGAGCGCACCTTGCTGGTCGATGCTGACATGCGCAACCCGCGCCAGCATGAAATCTTTCACCTCGAGAACAAGGTCGGCTTCTCAACCGTCTTGTCGGGTCGCTCGCGTGGCGATTCGGTGGTGCGAATACCCGAGCTGGCTGGATTGTCTGTATTGCCGGCGGGCCCGATGCCACCCAATCCGCTAGAACTGCTGAATCGGTTGAACTTTGATGAGTTTTTGATCCAGGCCAAGGCCAGTTTTGACGTTGTAATTGTGGACACTCCCGCAATTTCTTCCGGTGAAGACGCATTCATGACGGCTGTCCGGACGGGTGCCGCCATTGCCGTAGCACGCAGCTCGAAAACTAAAGTCAGCGCCTTCAGTGATCTGGTTCAGGGTTTGATGAATGCCGGTGTCTCGGTGGTGGGTTCCGTCTTGAATGAGGTTCCCGCGAAGAAGATGAAAGTGAAGCTGTGAACCAGGCTATTTCACCCACCGCAGCCACCGCAGTCAGCGCAGCTTCGGTTTTGCCAACGGACTTTGAATCCGGTTCACGAAAACCTTGGATCGTGGCTCTGGTCGGCTTCGCTGCAATGTATGCTCCCGTGTACTGGGCGGCCGC
>JANPNT010000480.1:0-14688 GCA_031427655.1 Burkholderiales bacterium | reverse complement strand
CCAGCGTGGCACCAAATTCCATCCCGGCACCAATGTTGGCATGGGCAAGGATCACACGCTGTTTGCTCTGATCGACGGCGTGGTGGCCTTCTCGGTCAAGGGTCCGCGCAACCGCTCTACGGTGAGCATCAACGCGCTCTGATCTTCTTCGCCGCGCGCTAATCACTCGAAGCCCCGGTTCTCCGGGGCTTGTCATTTGTGCTGGGTTATCTCAACATCACGAAGCTCCCACTGCATCTGGAACACCATGAAATTCGTTGACGAAGCCACCATCGACGTGGTCGCTGGCGCCGGCGGCAACGGCTGCATGAGTTTTCGGCGTGAAAAGTTCATCCCGTTCGGCGGTCCCAACGGCGGCGACGGCGGACGCGGTGGCAGCGTGTTCGCTGTGGGCGACCGCAACCTGAACACCCTCATTGACTACCGCTATGCCCGCAGGCATGAAGCCCGCCACGGCGAGAATGGTCGTGGCTCCGACCAGTACGGTGCGGCGTCCGAAGACATCGTGCTGCGCATGCCCATGGGCACTATTTTGTCGGACGCTGAAACCGGCGAAGTGGTCGCTGAACTCCTGGTGCCTGATGAGCGTGTGCTGCTGGCCAAAGGCGGCGACGGCGGTTTTGGTAACTTGCATTTCAAGACCAGCACCAACCGCGCGCCGCGGCAAAAAACGCCCGGCTGGCCTGGCGAACAATACAAACTGAAGTTGGAATTGCGCGTGCTGGCCGACGTCGGCTTGCTCGGCATGCCGAACGCAGGCAAGTCCACTTTGATCGCCGCCATTTCCAATGCGCGGCCCAAAATTGCCGACTACCCGTTCACCACGCTGCACCCCAACTTGGGCGTGGTTCGCGTGGCACCCGAGCAAAGCTTTGTGGTGGCCGACATCCCCGGCTTGATTGAAGGTGCCTCAGAAGGCGCGGGCCTGGGACATTTGTTTTTGCGCCATCTGCAGCGCACGCATTTGCTGCTGCACCTGTTGGACTTTGCGCCGTTTGACGAAGAGATCGACCCGGTGGCGCAGGCCAAGGCCATCGTCGAAGAGCTGAAAAAGTACGACACCGCGCTGTATGAAAAGCCGCGCTGGATCGTCTTGAACAAGCTTGACATGGTGCCGTCGGAAGAGCGCGAAGCACGCGTCAAGGACTTCATCAAACGCTTGAAGTGGAAGGGCCCGGTGTTTCAAATATCGGCGCTCACCCGCGAGGGTTGCCAGCCGCTGATCCGTGCCATTTACAAACACGTGGCGTCGCTGAAGAACGTGATTCCTGACGATCCGGATCCGCGCTTTGACTCGTTGATTGACAACAGCGCCGCGTCATGAATCTCGCGTTGAAAAACGCCAGGCGCATCGTCGTCAAAGTGGGCTCCAGCCTCGTGACCAACGAAGGCAAAGGCGTCGATGCGCAGGCGGTGGGCAACTGGTGTCGGCAAATGGCAGCGCTCGCAGCCGAGGGCCGCGAAGTGATCATGGTGTCGAGTGGGGCCATCGCCGAGGGCATGAAGCGTTTGGGCTGGACGACGCGGCCCAGAGAAATCCACGAGCTGCAAGCGGCCGCTGCCGTCGGCCAAATGGGCTTGGCGCAAATTTACGAAACCAAACTACGCGAGCACGGCATGGGCAGCGCGCAGGTGTTGCTGACGCACGCAGATTTGGCCGATCGTGAGCGCTACCTCAATGCCCGCTCGACATTGCTGACGCTGCTGCAACTCAAGGTGATTCCGGTCATCAACGAGAACGACACGGTGGTCACCGACGAAATCAAATTTGGCGACAACGACACGCTCGGTTCCTTGGTGGCCAACTTGGTGGAAGCGGATGCGCTGGTAATCTTGACCGATCAAGCCGGCTTGTACTCAGCAGACCCGCGGGTTGACGCCCAAGCCCGATTCATTCACCAAGCTTCAGCAGGTGCGCCCGAGTTGGAAAAAATGGCAGGCGGCGCGGGTTCTAGCTTGGGACGCGGCGGCATGATCACCAAGGTGTTGGCGGCCAAGCGAGCTGCCAGCAGCGGTGCTAGTACGGTGATCGCTTGGGGCCGCGAAACCGACGTGCTGCTGCGTTTGGCGCAAGGCGAAGCGATCGGCACGCTGCTGACCGCGCCGACTCAAAAGTTGGCCGCGCGAAAACAATGGATGGCCGATCATTTGCAAATGCGCGGTGCGGTGATCGTTGACGACGGTGCTGCTGCCAAGTTGAAAGACCACGGCAAGAGCCTGCTGCCTATCGGCATGGTCGAGGTTCAGGGTGAATTTCACCGGGGCGACGTGATCGCGGTGCGCAACGCGGTGGGCGCAGAAATCGCGCGCGGCCTAGCCAACTATTCCAGCAGCCAAGCCCGCTTGATTGCGCGCAAACCGTCGGCCGAGTTTGAGCGTTTGTTGGGCTACACAGGTGAGCCGGAAATGATCCACCGCGACAACTTGGTGTTGACCTGAGCGGTCAGTTCAGCCCGGGCGGGTCGATTCGTCGTTGGGCGTATCGGCGGCAGGCGTGGCACCCTCATCAGCCGACAGAGGAGCTAAAACAGACGCTGACGCGGTGAATCCACAGTCTGGGATGAAGGCCGAATTCGAAGCGAAGTTGGTGCTCGTTTGCTCGTCGTCGCGCGGATGAGGCCGTGTGCCTGCACGCAGGTAGCGGTTGTGGTGGTTGTTGCGCGGTAAAAACCTTGCGAGTTCGGTCAAGGCCATTTGATAGACCTCACGCTTGAATTCGATCACCACGTCGAGCGGAATCCAGTACTCGTGCCAGCGCCAGGCGTCGAATTCCGGATGATCGGTGGCGCGTAAATTCATGTCGTTGTCGCTGCCCATGAGCTGCAACAAAAACCAAATTTGCTTTTGACCGCGGTAGTGGCCGCGCGCATCGCGGCGGATGAAATGGTCGGGCACTTCATAGCGCAACCAATCGCGAGTGCGCGCAATGACGCGCACATGGTCGGGCAGGAGGCCCACTTCCTCATGCAGCTCACGAAACATCGCCTGCTCAGGCGTCTCGCCGTAATTGATGCCCCCTTGCGGGAACTGCCAGGAATGAGTGCGGAGCCTTTTGCCCCAAAACACTTGGTTCCTTTGGTTGAGCAGAACAATGCCGACGTTGGGTCTGAACCCTTCACGGTCGAGCATAATCAACCCCAAAATTCTCGTTAAATCGATTATTGCACCGGCTTGCTGAGATTCAAACCCTTGGGTTTCCCGCAAGGGCTTTCGATGAAGCGCTCTGAGCGCATGAGCCTCAAGCCCGGACCCTCTCCGGCCAATCCCTCGCGCCTTCTGCGCGTGCACCTTCTGCCCACAAAGCCTCCGACCTGCATGAAAGCTTCTCAGTTCTTCATATCCACGCTCAAAGAGGCACCTGCCGAAGCCGAAGTGGTGAGCCACAAACTCATGATGCGTGCCGGCATGGTCAAACGCTTGGGCGCTGGCATTTACAGCTACATGCCGATGGGTTTGCGCGTGATTCGCAAGGTCGAAGCCATCGTTCGGGAAGAGATGGAACGCGCTGGCGCGGTGGAGTTGCTGATGCCGGTGGTGCAACCCGCTGAGCTTTGGCAAGAGACCGGCCGCTTCGAGAAAATGGGCCCTGAGTTGATGCGGGTGAAAGACCGTCACGGTCGCGACTACATCATCCAGCCCACCAGCGAAGAAGTCATCACCGACATCGCGCGTCAAGAGCTGCGCAGCTACAAGCAGCTGCCGAAGAACTTCTTCCACATTCAAACCAAGTTTCGCGACGAGCGCCGTCCGCGTTTTGGCGTGATGCGTGGCCGCGAGTTCACGATGAAGGACGCGTACTCCTTTGACCGTGATGTGACCGCGGCCAGCCTCAGCTACGACAACATGTACGCCGCCTACACGCGCATTTTTGAGCGCATGGGATTGACATTCCGCTCGGTCGCAGCCGACACCGGTGCCATCGGCGGCTTGCGCTCGCATGAGTTCCAGGTGATTGCGGACACGGGCGAAGACGCCATCGTGTATTGCCCCAACTCGGACTACGCCGCCAACATCGAATTGGCCGAAGCCGTGCCTTTATTGGACTCGCGCGCTGAGGCGTTGCAAGCATTGACCAAAACCGCCACGCCGGGTCAAAGCACCTGCGAAGACGTGGCGAAATTCTTGGGTGTGCCGATTGAGTACACGGTGAAATCGCTGGTGCTGGCCACTGAAGAAAAGAACAACGACGGCGAGATCATCAAAGTCACAGTGTGGCTGTTGTTGGTGCGCGGCGACCACGCGCTGAACGAAGTGAAAGCCAGCAAATTGGCGGGCTTGAAGGCAGGTTTCCGCTTTGCCACGGTGAGCGAGATTGAAGATCACTTCGGCAGCAAACCGGGCTACCTGGGACTGCTCGGATTGAAGAAGCCGGTCAAGGTGATTGCCGACACCACGGTCGCGCGCATGGCCGATTTCATCTGCGGCGCGAATGAAGAAGGCTTCCACCATACCGGTGTGAATTGGGGCCGCGACCTGCCTGAGCCCGACATGGTGGCCGACATTCGCAACGCGGTGGAAGGCAATCCGTCGCCCGACGGCAAAGGTGTGTTGGCCATCCAGCGTGGCATTGAAGTAGGCCATGTGTTTTTGCTGGGCACGCGCTACAGCGAGGACATGAAGGCCACTTACCTCAACGAGGTCGGCAAACCGCAGCTCATGCAAATGGGCTGTTACGGCATTGGCATCACCCGGATTTTGGGAGCGGCCATTGAGCAGGGCCACGATGCGCGCGGCATCATTTGGCCAGCCGCATTGGCACCGTTCAGCGTGGTGTTGTGCCCGATCGGCTACGACCGCTCGGCCGATGTGAAGGTCGCCGCAGACCGTTTGCATGATGAGCTGCAAGCCCTTGGCATCGACGTGATGTTGGACGACCGCGGCGAGCGCCCTGGCGCGATGTTTGCCGATTGGGAATTGGTCGGTGTTCCGCACCGCGTGGTTATCTCGGAGCGGGGTTTGAAAGAAGGCCAGCTCGAATACCAAGGTCGACGCGACGCGGCTGCAACGCCGGTGGCGCTGGTTGATTTGCACTTGTGGCTGAAGGACAAGCTCCGCACATGACGATGCGGGCGATGACGCTTGCCAGCCGGCTGACAACGCAGCGGCGCGCGCTGCTGATCGGCGCTGCTGTGGCCGTTCTACCTTGGCAGCATGCACAAGCTGGCACGCAGGCCGAAGAACCGTTGATTGACTCTGTTCGCTCTGCGCTGTCTGCCGCCGTGCTCGACAGCGCTCCTCCCAAACCTTCGTTCGACACCATGGACGAACGCCTGGTTTACTTGCGTTGGCTCGGTCCCATGAGCGATCGCTTGAAGAAAAAGCACACTGAGCACCTCACCCGCATCGACTTCTTAGAAGCCGTTTGGTACGAGAGCAAACGCAAGGGCTTGGAGCCTTCGCTGGTGCTGGGTTTGATTCAAGTGGAAAGCGGGTTTCGCAAATACGCCATCAGCAGCGCTGGGGCGCGCGGCTACATGCAGGTGATGCCGTTTTGGGCGCGCTTGATCGGCGATGGCGATGCCAGCCGCCTGTTCCACATGCAAACCAATTTGCGTTTTGGCTGCGTGATCCTGCGCCACTATCTGGACATCGAGCGCGGCGATTTGTTCATGACCTTGGGCCGCTACAACGGCAGCCGTGGCCGCGCCGAGTACCCGAACTTGGTGTTCGGCGCGCGCAAGGCCTGGGACTACAAAGCGGCTTGAGCCGATCCGCCTGTCAAGCGGGCTTGCCCAGCACGGTTTGCAATTCACCGGCCTGGTACATCTCGGTCATGATGTCCGAGCCGCCAACGAATTCGCCGTTCACATAGAGCTGAGGAACGGTGGGCCAGTCGGAATACTCCTTGATGCCTTGGCGCACACCGTCGTCTTCCAGCACGTTGACGGTCTTCAAGTCTCCGACTTGGCAGGCCTTCAAAATTTGAATGGCGCGACCTGAAAAGCCGCACTGCGGGAACTGTGCGGTGCCCTTCATGAAAAGCACCACGCGGTTGGTTTTGACGAGTTCGTCGATGCGTTGTTGAGCGTCGCTCATGATCTGGCCTTTGAATTGCGAAATAGAAGCCGCAAGCTTAATCGAGCGGCTTGCCCATGACGGAAGAAACCAGAAATCTCTGGCTTCAAAACGAGTAGCTGACGCCCAATTGAAGCGTGGGCGAGACGCGCATCTCGCGCAGCAACTCGTCCAAACCCTGGCTCCCGCCCACCACGCGGCCGAGTTTGACGGCGGAGCCCGGGTTCAGGGCCATGACGCCGACGTCTGCGCTGAAGCCCCAGCCCCCTTTTTCCGACACGCCGGTGTACCCCAGACCGACATAGGGGACGGCATTGTTTTCGCTGGCGGCTGGCTCGGTCAGCGGCAGGTAGGCGCTGCGCAAGTCAACGCTGAAATTGCGAGCAGCGTTGGCGGCACTCAGCGCAGTGAGCATCGGGAATGCGCCGCTGCGCTGCCCGAGCAGCAAACCGCTGGTCGCGCGGAAGCCTCCGCCGAGCATGTCGCGGCTCCCACCCAAGGAGGCTCGGTTGGCAACGCGGTTGCCGAAGTAGTAGTCGCCCAGCAGGCTGAAGCTGCGCACTGTTTGCGTTCCATTGGCACCGGACCGTAGTTCTGCCGCGTTGCCCAGCAAACTCGACGATGGCCCCGTGCCCAGTAAAACCCGCCCTTGCCAGCGCGGGGCTGCTGTCAAACCTTCGCCCTCGGTGGCATGCGCCGACGAGGCCATCACAAGGGAGAAAACAGCGGTAAATACCAACATGGACGTTTGCATGAAAGGCTCCTCAGGTGAGTAGGCACGGCGATGGCTTTCATGCTACGCCTGCCCAGTCGCTTTGTGCAGGTCCTGGCATTACCCAAACTGATGTGTTCGATGCTTCCGCCACACAGACGCCACACAGACGCCGCTTTAGCGCCGACCACCCGAGCACCGCAAGTAGCCTGCCAAGTCAGGGCGACTCTGCGGTTGTCGCAAGCCACTGTGGTCGAGCAGCGCTTGAACCGGCGTCGATTGGTCGTGACCGTGTTCAAGCAAAAGCCAGGAGTTCTCCTGCAAGTGAGCGCCTGCTCCTGCAATGATGACGCGCAGGGCGTCGAGTCCGTCTGGGCCTGACGTCAGCGCCATCGTCGGCTCGTGGCGCAGTGCGTCCAGATGCGGGTCGTTCTCCGCGATGTAGGGTGGGTTACTCACCGCCAAATCGAAACGCTCACCGGAGACGCCCTGCCACCAGTCGCTGGGCAGGAAGCGCACGTTCAAGCCCAGGGCCTTTGCATTGACTCGGGCCACCGCCAACGCCTCAAAGCTGGCATCTACCGCCGTGACCTCAGCCAGCGGCCACGCTTGCTTCAGCGCCAGCGCAATGGCCCCACTGCCGCAGCCGAGGTCGATCACACGCGGCGCGGCGCGGCCCGACAGCTCGGTGCGCAGCACCTCCAGCGCCCACTCCACCACCACTTCGGTGTCGGGCCGTGGCACCAACACGTGGGCGTTGACCTTCAGATTCAAACCGTGAAATTCCTTTTCGCCCAACAGATACGCCAGAGGTTCGCCGCCAGCCCGGCGTGTGACCAAGCTCGTGAATTGAGCGTGTTGATCGGCGGGCAGCGTGTGGTCGTCGTGGGCGATGAGCCACGTTCTGCTGCGCGCCGTGCAAAAGGCCATCAGCAAATGGGCGTCCAACTTGTCCACCCCTGCTGCGTGTGCGCTTTGCAGCAAGTCACGCACGCGGTTCATGCGTCGCCGCTTTCCAGCGCGGCCAGTTGCTCGGCGGCTTGAGCCGCTTGCAGCGCGCCGATGACCTCGTTCAGGTCGCCATCCAAGATAGATTGCAGCTTGTACAGCGTGAGGTTGATGCGGTGGTCGGTGAGCCGGCCTTGCGGGAAGTTGTAGGTGCGGATGCGGTCGCTGCGGTCGCCGGTGCCGATCAGGCCTTTGCGTGTGGCAGCGTCTTTGGCGGCGCGCTCGCTGCGGTCTTTTTCGCGGATGCGCGCCACCAACACCGACAGCGCCTTGGCTTTGTTGCGGTGCTGCGAGCGGTCGTCTTGGCATTCGGCCACCGTGCCCGTAGGGATGTGGGTGATGCGGATGGCACTGTCGGTTTTGTTGACGTGCTGGCCGCCCGCGCCGCTGGCGCGGAAGGTGTCAATGCGCAGGTCGGCCGGGTTGAGTTGAATTTCCTCCGTCTCATCGGGCTCGGGCAACACCGCCACCGTGCACGCGCTGGTGTGAATGCGGCCCTGAGTTTCGGTGGTCGGCACGCGCTGCACGCGGTGCCCGCCGGACTCGAATTTCAAGCGCGCGTAAACGTCTTTGCCTTCCACCCGAAACACCACTTCTTTGTAGCCGCCGAGGTCGGAATCGCTTTGCGACATCACCTCGGCGCGCCAACCGCTGCGCTCGGCATGGCGCAAATACATGCGCGCCAAATCGGCTGCGAAAAGGGCCGATTCATCGCCACCCGTGCCAGCGCGTATTTCGATGAAGGCATTGCGCGCGTCGTCGGGGTCGCGTGGCAGCAGCGAGGCTTGCAGCTCGGCGTGCAGGCGGTCCATGTCGGCCTGGGCTTGCTCGATTTCTTCTTTGGCCATCTCAAGCATTTCAGGGTCGGCCAGCATCTCGCGTGCGGCGGTGCCGTCGCGCTCGCGCTGTACAAAACGCTGGTAGCGCTCGACGACCCACTGCACCTCGGCGTGTTCGCGCGTGAGCTCACGGTAGCGTTTCATGTCGGCCGCCACGCTGCCATCGGCCAAGTTGGCGTCGAGTTCGGCCAAGCGCATCACGAGGCGGTCGAACTGTTGGCGCAGGGAGTCTTTCATGGCGGCGGCCCGGGAAGCTGAACGATGCAGCACCAAGGCCGCAAGACGCACGCAGCTGCTGCGCGCGAGAAGAGTTCAGTCGGCGTCGCTAAGAGCGTCCGCTTGTGGGCCGAGCGGTGCCGCGCAGGAACAGCTTGGATACCGTTTGCGCCAGCTCATTGCGCTGCTCGCCGTCGGCGGCGTGCAATTCGGCCATCGTGCCGTGCAGCATTTTTTGCGTAAGGCCGCGCGACAAGGCTTCGAGCACGGCGTCTACATCTTCGCCTTTGGCGAGCAGCTTGCGAGCCCGCGCCAACTCTGCTGCGCGCCAGCCGTCGGCCTGTGCATTGAGCGCTTGAATCAAAGGCACCGAGCCGCGTTGATCGAGCCAATGCACGAAACCTTGAACACCGGTTTCGATGATGGCTTCGGCTTGTTGCACTGCCGCTTGGCGCTTCTCGCCAGCGGTTTGCACCAGCGTGGACAGGTCGTCGACGGTGTACAAATAAACGTCAGAGAGGCGCGCCACTTCGGGTTCGATGTCGCGCGGCACAGCCAAATCGACCATGAAAATCGGGCGACGCTTGCGTGCTTTCAACGCCCGCTCCACCGCGCCCAAACCAATCAAGGGCAGGGCGCTGGCGGTGCATGAAATCACCACGTCAAATTCATGCAGGCGTTCGGGCAAGCCGGCCAGACGCATGGCTTCACCGGCAAAACGCGTGGCGAGTGCTTCGCCGCGCTCCAGCGTGCGGTTGGCAATGGTGATGCTGCTTGGGTTTTTGGCCGCAAAGTGCGTGGCGACCAACTCGATCATTTCACCCGCGCCGACAAACAACAGCTTGAGCTGGGTCAAGTCTTCAAACAATTGCGTCGCCAATCGCACCGAAGCGGCTGCCATGCTGATCGAGTGCGAGCCAATTTCGGTGGAAGTGCGCACCTCTTTGGCCACCGCAAAGGAGCGCTGAAACATCTGGTGCAAAGTAGAACCCAGCGTACCGGCCGAGTCGGCCTCGCGCACGGCTTGCTTCATTTGCCCGAGGATTTGGGGCTCGCCCAGCACCATGGAATCGAGCCCGCTGGCGACACGGAAAGCGTGGCGAGCTGCGGCACCGCCCTCCAGCACGTAGGTGTGGTTTTGCAGCGTGCTGCCGCCCACGCCGCCCATAGCGGCCAGCCATTCCATGGCGGGCGCGACCATGCCTGCATCTGCCCCGACATAAAGCTCGGTGCGATTGCAGGTGGACACCAGCGCCGCCTCAGAGGCGCGTTCCAACTTTTGCCGAAACGCCTGCAAAGTGGGGGCCAATTGGTCGGGCGCAAACGCAAACCGCGCACGCAAATCCAGGGGTGCGGTGGTGTGGTTTAGGCCAACTGCGAAAACGCTCATCCTCTGATTATAAAATTTCGCAAAGACCTTCGCAGAGGTTTATCCCGACCGCATCGTCACTGCTCCCTCTGCGTGTTGTTGGCAGCCCGCAGATCACCGGATTTTTTTGAGAATCGCACCCATGGGACCGTTGGACGCGCTGTGGCATTTGGCCAACCTGTTCGCTCCGGCTGTGAGCGTGGGGTTGGTGTCTGCGCTGCTGGCCAAGCTGATCTGGCGACGCTCGCTGACCGGCCAACGCTGGCAGAGATTGTCGGTTTGGGCTGTTTGCGCGGCCACCGCCGCATGGCTGAGTGGGCTGTTTTTCTTCGGCCGCGACGGCAAGATGGCCAGCTACGCGGTCATGGTGCTAGCCTGCGCCTTGAGCCTGTGGTGGGCGGGCTTCCTCGCCAAGCGCTGAAACGTCAGGCCGGTGCCTCGGCCGCCATGACCATCCCTGCACGCAATGAATGACCTCGCGACTCGGTGATGGTCACGTCCACCAACTCACCGATCAGGCGCGGCGCACCTTTGAAGTTGACGATGCGGTTGCACGCGGTGCGCCCGGCCAGTTCGGTGTCGTCCTTGCGCGACGCGCCTTCCACCAACACCTTTTGCACTGTGCCCACGCGCGCCGCGCTGATGCGTTTCACGTTGGCGTCGATCACGGCTTGCAGGTGTTGCAAGCGCTTGAGCTTGGCGTCTTGAGGCGTGTCATCGGGCAAATTGGCGGCCGGCGTGCCCGGGCGTTTGCTGAACACGAAACTGAAGCTGAAGTCGAAATCCAGCTCGTGGATCAAGCTCATCATGCGTTGGAAATCGTCTTCGGTTTCGCCCGGAAAGCCAACGATGAAGTCGCTCGACAAACTCAAATCAGGCCGGATGGCGCGCAGCTTGCGAACCGTGCTTTTGTATTCCATCGCGGTGTAGCCGCGCTTCATGGCCATCAAAATTCGGTCGCTGCCGTGCTGCACCGGCAGGTGCAAGTGGCTCACGAGTTGCGGCACGCGTGCGTACACATCAATCAGCCGCTGCGTGAATTCGTTCGGGTGGCTGGTGACGTAGCGGATGCGCGCAATGCCGGGCGTTTGTGCCACATGGTCGATCAGCAACGCAAAGTCTGCAATCTCTGCCGTGTGGCCCATCGTGCCTCGGTAGGCATTCACGTTTTGACCGAGCAACGTTACTTCTTTGACGCCCTTGGACGCCAAGTGCGCAATCTCTTTGAGCACGTCATCAAACGGGCGCGACACCTCTTCGCCGCGCGTGTAAGGCACGACGCAGTAGCTGCAATATTTAGAGCAGCCTTCCATGATGGACACAAACGCCGTGGCCCCTTCCACACGCGCAGGCGGCAGATGGTCGAACTTTTCAATTTCAGGAAAGCTGATGTCGATTTGCGGGCGGCGTTCGCTGACGCGCCGGTCCAGCAACTGCGGCAAACGGTGCAAGGTTTGCGGCCCAAACACCACGTCCACATACGGCGCGCGTTCGATGATGGCCGCACCTTCTTGGCTGGCCACGCAGCCGCCCACACCGATCAAAACGCCCTTGGCCTTGAGGTGCTTCACGCGACCTAAATCGCTGAACACTTTCTCTTGTGCCTTTTCGCGCACCGAGCAGGTGTTGAACAAAATCAGGTCAGCTTGTTCCACGTCGGTGGTTGGCTCGTACCCTTGAGCCGCATGCAGCACATCGGCCATCTTGTCCGAGTCGTACTCATTCATTTGGCAGCCAAAGGTTTTGATGAAAACCTTTTTGCTGGGCGCGGGGTTTGCCACCACGACATCGCCGTTCATGGCTTGCTCCAGGTTTGTGCGCCGAAATTGAATTCCCACTTTTCCGACTCCACCAACGTGCGTGGCCACGGCCGTTTGGCAGCTTCTTCGGGCGTCAAGATCCACACGTCCTTGACTTCACCTGACGTGTCGAAGGTGTAGTGCACGAGCAGCTTCGCGCCGACCAATCCGTCCGATAAAAGCAGCATGTTGTTTTGCCCGCGTATGCGCGCGCCAGGTGACAAGTTGCCTGCGACGCCGTTTACGCTGACTTGAGGGGGGGTTCCCACCACCAGCTCACCACGCAGTGCGTTAGGCGGGAAGTTGCGTTGCGCCTGCGCCCAAATTGGCATGCTCAGGAATAATGCGAGCATGACGTCTGATAGTGCGAAACAGCGGTACATGGTGTTGTCCAGTGGCTGTAAAAAGAAAATCAGCCCCTTGCCTTCACAAGCGAGGGGCCGCACTTTTAGATTCTGGTGGCGCTTCAGGGATTCGAACCCCGGACCTGCGGATTATGATTCCGTCGCTCTAACCGACTGAGCTAAAGCGCCTGAGCCAACCAGTATAGCGGGGACTCTGAACGCCCTCAGACCCTCCCTCGTGTCCTTCTTTGGCACTCACCGCGAAATACCGGGCATGTTCAGCTTTTTCAAGAAAAAACCTCCTCCAGCGCCCGCTCCAACGATAGCTCCGTCGGCTGAAGTCGCGGTGCAGCTTATGGAGCCCGAGTCTGTCGAGACTACACGTCGCAAGTGGTTCGACAAGCTGCGCTCAGGCCTGAAAAAGACCGGCTCCAGCATTGCCCAAGTTTTCACCGGCACGCAAATTGACGACGCCCTGTACGAGGAGTTGGAAGCCGCGCTGCTAATGGCCGATGCGGGCATCAAGGCCACTGAATTTTTGCTGGCCGACTTGAAGCGCCGCGTCAAAGAAGCGCGTGCCACCGAGCCGTCGGCAGTCAAAACCTTGCTGGCCGATGCAGTGACCGATCTGCTCAAACCGCTTGAGAAATCACTCACGCTGCAAGAAGCCGCACCCACCGTGATGATGGTGGTGGGCGTGAACGGCGCGGGCAAAACCACCAGCATCGGCAAGCTGACGCGGCACTTGGCCGGCAGTGGTGCCAAGGTGTTGTTGGCCGCAGCCGACACCTTCCGCGCGGCGGCCAAAGAACAGCTCGCGGTGTGGGCCGGGCGCACGAATGTGGAGATCGTCAGTCAAGCCAACGGCGACCCGTCGGCCGTCACATTCGATGCCGTGATCGCGGGCAAAGCGCGCGGCTGCGATGTGGTGATCGCCGACACCGCAGGCCGCTTGCCCACGCAGTTGAATCTGATGGAAGAGCTGCGCAAAATCAAGCGCACGATTGCCAAAGCGCAAGCCAGTGCGCCTCACGAAGTGCTGTTGGTGGTGGACGGCAACACCGGCCAAAACGCGCTTGCTCAGGTCAAAGCATTCGACGAAGCTTTGGGCCTGACCGGGCTCATCATCACCAAGCTGGACGGCACGGCCAAGGGCGGCGTGTTGGCGGCGATTGCGCTGTGGGCTCGCGAACGACCTGAAGCTGCAACGGCGGTTCCTGTGGCGGTCTACTTCATCGGCGTGGGCGAGCAGCTGGAAGACCTGCAAACCTTTGATGCGCGCGAGTTTGCGACCGCCCTGCTTGGGTGATTGAACTGGCTGCGCTCAGCGCATGCCACCCATGCCACCCGGGCCGCCCATGCCCTTCATGGCGCCCATGCGTTTCATCATTTTCATCATGCCGCCGCCACTCATTTTTTTCATCATGTCGCGCATTTGCTCAAACTGATTCAGCATGCGGTTCACCTCTTGCACCTGCACACCCGCACCAGCCGCAATACGGCGTTTGCGGGTGGCTTTGATGAGGTCGGGCTTGCGCCGTTCCAGCGCCGTCATGGAACAAATCATGCCCTCCATGCGGCGCACATCGCGCTCGGCTTTGTCCATGTCCACCGCACCGGCTTTGGCGGTCATTTGCGTCGGCAATTTGTCCATCAACCCGGCCAAGCCGCCCATTTTTTTCATCTGAGAAATCTGCGACAAGAAGTCGTTTAAGTCAAAGGCGGTGCCTGATTTGACCTTGTCGGCCAGCTTTTGCGCTGCCGCCACGTCCACACCCTGCGTGACTTGCTCGACCAGCGCCAAGATGTCGCCCATGCCCAGCACTCGGCCCGCATGTCGCTCGGCATCGAACACTTCCAAGCCGTCGATCTTCTCGCTGGTGCCGGCAAACTTGATGGGCGCGCCGGTGATTTGACGCACCGACAGCGCCGCACCGCCACGCGAATCGCCGTCCATCTTGGTCAGCACGATGCCCGTCAGCGGCAGCGCTTCTTTGAATGCTTTGGCGGTGTTGATGGCGTCTTGGCCCTGCATGGCGTCAACGACAAACAGTGTTTCCACCGGCTTGAGCACCGTGTGCAGCGCGCTGATCTCGGCCATCAGCGCTTCGTCTACGGCCAAGCGGCCGGCGGTGTCGACCAGCAGCACATCGAAGTAGTGTTTGCGTGCGTAGTCAAGCGCGGCCAAGGCAATGTCTACCGGCTTGTCGCTGGTCCTGGAGGCAAACCACTCGGCACCCGCTTGTTGCGTCACCACTTTCAATTGCTCGATGGCGGCCGGTCGATAGACGTCGGCCGATACCGTCAGCACTTTTTTCTTGCGCTTCTCGATCAGGTGCTTGGCCAGCTTGGCGGTGGTGGTGGTTTTTCCAGCGCCTTGCAAACC
>JANPNT010000479.1:0-6247 GCA_031427655.1 Burkholderiales bacterium | reverse complement strand
CCGCTGTAGACGCTGGCCAGCGGCTGCATGCCGGGCCATTGCGCATTGCCGCTGAAGACCTGCAGAGGATCAAGTTCGGCAGGCTGCCACCAGTTTTTTGGCAAACCCAGACGCATTGCGCACGCATCGCTGCGCGCCACCCAATGCGGCTCGCGCATGGGATGGGGCTGCATTTCGGTGAAAAACGCCGAGCCCAGGCCGTGAAAACGGTTCAACCAAGTCGGCGCAGCGGTCGTGCGATCGTTCATTCAGTGAAGTGTAGGGAACTGCCTGCTGTCATTCTGGGGACAAGGCTGTCGGGTAGTCCCTGAAGCCCAGGGCGGGTGCTGTCAAGTATGGTGCGCGAAGAACAAATCACCCGGAGACTTCCATGACATTTGCCCCCCAAACTTTGGCTTTGAGCATCGCGTTCGCACTCAGCTTCGGCCCGTCCGTTGCCATGGCGCAAAAGGCCGGTGCCGTGAATTTGAAAGAGACCGTGAAGATCGCGTGGATCGATCCGCTGTCGGGCCTGATGGCACCGGTGGGCTCCAACCAGCTCAAGAGCTTTCAGTTTTTCGCCGAAAAATTCAGCGCCACCAACCCCGCCGGTGTGAAGTTTGAAGTCATCGGTATCGACAACAAACTCAGCCCAACCGAAAGCTTGAACGCGTTCAAATCGGCAATCGACCAAGGCGTGCGCTACATCACCCAAGGCAACGGCTCGTCGGTGGCCGGTGCGCTACTTGAAGCAGTGAACAAACACAACGAGCGCAACCCAGGCAAAGAAGTGATCTTCTTGAATCACTCGGCAGTGGACCCTGACTTCACCAACAGCAAATGCAGTTATTGGCACTTCCGGTTTGACGCCGACACGTCCATGAAGATGGAGGCGATGACGACCTTCATTAAAGACCAGCCCGACGTGAAGAAGATTTACCTGCTGAACCAAAACTACTCGCACGGCCAGCAGGTGGCGCGCTTCGCGAAAGAAAACTTGGGCCGCAAACGTCCTGACATTCAAATCGTGGGCGAAGACTTGCACCCACTTGCCCAAGTGCGTGACTTCGCGCCCTACATCGCCAAAATCAAAGCAGCAGGTGCCGACACCGTCATCACGGGCAACTGGGGCTCGGACCTCGCGTTGCTGGTCAAGGCGGCCAACGAAGGCGGCTACACCGGTAAGTTTTTCACTTACTACACCGGCGTCACCGGCACACCCACCGCCTTGGGCACGGGCGGTGCAGGCCGTGTGTATCAAATCGCGTACAGCCACTACAACATGGGCGGGGCGATGCAAGGCTGGATGAACGAATTCAAAACCAAGTTCAACGACGACTTCTACACCGGCTCGGTGGTGGCCATCTACAGCGCTTTGGGTCAGGCCATGGCCAACGCCAAATCCACCGACCCCGTCAAAGTAGCTGCGGCATTGGAAGGCCTGAAGTTCAAGAGCTTCAACGGCGACGTCGAAATGCGCAAAACCGATCACCAATTACAGCAAACGCTGTTCATGACGGTGTGGCAAAAAACCGATGCCAAGTATTCCTACAGCCCAGAAAACACTGGCATGACTTTGGTGCCAGTCAAGACCTTCGAACCTTATGTGTCCAGCACACCCACCAGCTGCCAGATGAAGCGTTCTTGATTCTGGTTTGACCCCTCGCAGGCCCGATTCGGATCACCGCATCGGGCTTGTTCTTTTCTACGATTCGTTCGTTTCGCAGCATCCTTAGAAAGCCCCCTCACGATGGAGTTCTTCACCATCTCCATGCTCAACGGCCTGAGCTATGGCTTGCTGTTGTTCATGTTGAGCTCAGGGCTCACGCTGATTTTCAGCATGATGGGCGTGCTTAATTTCTCGCACGCCAGCTTCTACATGCTGGGCGCTTACGTCGGCTACAGCGTGGCGCGCTTGGTCGGCTTCTGGCCGGGCCTCATCCTGGCACCGCTTGTGGTGGGCGCGCTCGGTGCGGTGTTTGAGCGAACCTGTTTGCGCAAAGTCCATAAGTTTGGCCACGTGCCCGAGCTGTTGGTGACCTTCGGTTTGTCTTATGTGATCTTGGAATTGGTGCAACTGATTTGGGGCCGCACCGCTGTCGAATTTTTGCCACCTGAATCCTTGCGCGGCCCGGTTTTCACCTTGGTTCAAAGTTCCATCAACGGTTTGAGCTTGATCTGGGGCGCAGCACCCGCCGCGCTGTGCCAGTCAGCCGACGCGGCAGTTCGCATCGTCTGCTCGCCATTTCCTGCCACCCGTGGCTTCATGATGTTGGTGGCGCTGTTGATGTTGGTGGCGCTGTGGTTGCTGCTCACGCGAACGCGCATCGGCTTGGTGATTCAAGCTGCGCTCACGCACCCCGACGCCGTCGAGTCGCTTGGTCACAACGTGCCTCGCATTTTCATGTTGGTGTTTGGCGCAGGTGCTGGCCTAGCCGGTTTGGCAGGCGTGATCGGCGGCAGCACCTTCGTGACCGAACCAGCCATGGCGGCCACCGTAGGTTCGGTGATTTTTGTGGTGGTGGTAGTGGGCGGCATGGGCTCGTTGTCGGGCGCTTTCCTGGCCTCCATCTTGATTGGTGTGATCCAAACTTTCGCGGTGGCGGTGGATTATTCGGCACTGGTTTTGATGCAGCAACTGGGCGTGTCAGTGAGCGCTGCGGCCAAAGAGAACTCGCTTATGAAACTCACCGTGTCGCAGGTCGCACCCATCCTGCCCTACTTGTTCTTGGTGCTCATCCTCATCTTCAGGCCCAAAGGCCTGTTGGGCACGCGGGAGGATTGACGGCATGTTTGCATCTGATGACACCTCAAGCTTGAAAACCATACGCTTTCAACCGCAGAACATTGGTCGCATCCTGGTGTGGGGCTCGTTTGCTTTTGTGCTGATCGTGGCTCCCTTGATCTTCACCAGCAGTTTGTCGGCCACCATGCTGTCGCAGATGGGCATCGCCATCATTGCGTGCCTGTCGTTCAACATGCTTCTTGGCCAAGGCGGCATGCTCAGCTTTGGACATGCGGTGTACACCGGCTTGGGTGCTTATGTGGCCATTCACGCGTTGAACGCCGTCACGAGCGGTGCCTTCCCGATTCCGGTCAGCTTGGTGCCTTTGGTCGGAGGCTTCGCAGGCATGGCGTTCGCGGTGGTGTTGGGTTATGTGACCACCAAAAAATCAGGCACACCGTTCGCCATGATCACGCTGGGCATGGCCGAGTTGGTGTTTGCGATGTCGCTGATGTTCTCGGAGTTCTTTGGCGGCGAGGCCGGTGTGGCGGGCAACCGCGTGACAGGAACGCCGATTTTTGGCATCAGCTTTGGCCCGCAAATTCAGGTGTATTACTTGATTGCGCTGTACACCTTCATTTGCGTGGCGGCCATGTTTGCCTACACCCGCACGCCGCTGGGGCGCATGTTGAACGCGGTGCGCGACAACCCTGAGCGGGTGGAATTTATCGGCTACAGCACGCAAAAAGTGCGCTACTTTTCTTTCATCATTGCCGGGTTTTTTGCGGGCATCTCAGGCGGTTTGGGGGCTCTGAGTTTTGAGATCGTCACGGCTGAAGTGGTCGGCGCGGGCCGCTCGGGCGCTTATTTGTTGTTTACCTTTTTGGGCGGCGCGACTTTCTTCTTCGGGCCCATGATTGGTGCGGTGTTGATGGTGGCGGCCTTTGTGCTGTTCTCAGAGTTCACCAAGGCCTGGTTGCTTTACTTGGGCCTGATTTTCTTGTTCATGGTCATGTACGCACCCGGCGGCATTGCCAGTTTGGTGATGATGAATTTGCGCGTGGCGGCCCACGGCAAGCTGCGCAAGTTGTGGCCGTCTTATTTGGCGCTCGGCGGCACCTTGGCCGTCGCCCTGGCCGGAGCCGCGGCGATGATTGAAATGGTTTATCACCGCCAATTGGGCGCGGCCATGGGGCCCGAGCTGAGCTTCCTTGGTGTCCGTCTGAATGCCAGCGGTTTTGACAGTTGGTTCGGCGCGGCGATGGTGATGTTGGTGGGCATGGGTTTGTTTGAAATCACACGCCGACACTTCGCCCACCATTGGAGCGAAATCCAAACCGACATCGAAAAAGAAATCAAGCGCACGGAGGCGGCATGACCACTCACGCCAACGCAGCCACCGGCAAAGCAAAGAGCGAATTTGCGGTCGAGTTGATCGACCTTCGCAAGAGCTTTGGCAAGACCGAAATCATTCGCGGCAGTAGCCTGCAAGTGCGGCCCGGAGAACGCGTGGCCATCATCGGCCCGAACGGTGCGGGCAAGTCGACTTTGTTCAATCTCATCAGCGGCCGCTTCGGCCCCACCAGCGGCGAAATTCGGCTGCACGGGCAGCGCATCGACGGCTTGAAACCGTTCGAGATCAGCCGCATGGGCCTGGCGCGCAGCTTTCAAGTCAGCAACTTGTTCACCCGCCTGTCGGTGTTCGAGAACATCCGCTGCGCGGTGTTGTGGTCGCTCGGATATCGCTACTCGTTTTGGAAGTTTTTGGCCGACTTGACCGACGCGAACGAGCGCGCCGACGAGGTGCTGAAAATGATCAAGCTCGAACGCAAACGCGACGCGCTTGCCATGAATTTGACGTATGCCGAGCAGCGCGCGTTGGAGATTGGCATCACCATCGCAGGCGGTGCCGAAGTTATTTTGTTGGACGAGCCCACGGCCGGCATGAGCCTGAGCGAAACCACGCGCTTCATCCAATTGATCCGTGAAATCACGGTGGGCAAAACCTTGCTCACTGTTGAACACGACATGGGTGTGGTGTTTGGTTTGGCCGACAAGATTGCGGTGTTGGTTTACGGCGAAGTCATTGCCTTTGACGTGCCGGATTTGGTTCGAGCAAATGCGAAAGTGCAAGAGGCGTACCTCGGTTCCGTACTTGCTGATGAAAAACAAGCGGGAGGGCACTGAGCATGTTGAAACTCGATGATGTCCATGCCTACTACGGCAAGAGCCACGTGCTGCACGGCGTGTCCATGCATGTCAAACCGGGCGAAATCGTCAGCTTATTGGGCCGCAACGGCTCAGGCCGATCCACCACCGTCAAGGCCATCATGGGCTTGGTGGACACCCAAGGCTCGGTGACGTGGAACGACAAGCAATTGGTCGGCGCCAAGCCGTTTGAGATTGCCCACCTCGGCATCGGTTATGTGCCAGAGAACCGCGACATTTTCCCCAAGCTCACGGTGCATCAAAACTTGATGTTGGGTGAGCAAAGCAGTGCCGTAAAAAACACCAAAAAGGCGCGTTGGTCGTTCGACGACATGTACCGAATGTTCCCTCGCTTGAAAGAACGCCAACACACCGCCGCCGGTGTGATGTCGGGCGGCGAGCAGCAAATGCTCACCTTGTGCCGCACCTTGATGGGCGATCCTGACCTCATCATGATCGACGAGCCCACCGAAGGTTTGGCCCCGAAAATCGTCGAGCTGGTAGCCAACTATTTGAAGACGCTGAAAGACCGTGGTGTGTCGGTGCTGTTGGTGGAACAAAAGCTCACGATTGCGCTGGCCATTTCGCAGCGCTGCTACGTGATGGGCCACGGGGCCATCGTGTTCGAAGGCACGCCCGCCGAGCTGCGTGCAGACGCCGTTGTGCGCAAGGAATGGCTGGAGGTTTGACGTTCTGCGACTCGCTTTTCCTCTGCTTTCCCGTTGCGCCTGCTCGGCGTGCCCTGCGCCTCTGCGACGAGGCATTTGCTCGGGACACCATCCACCCATGTCACCGCTGAGACAACCCACGCTTTCACCAAAAACCTAGAATCACGCGATCGTTCTTTTTCGCAAAATCCAACCGTTCACGAAGCGAGATCACCCCATGAGCGCCAACTACGAAGTGCGCGGCAGCGTTGCCGTCATCACCCTCGACAACCCGCCCGTCAACGGCTTGGGCCACGCCACGCGGCTGGGCATCACCACCGGTTTGGAGCGCGCCATGGCGGACGCCAGCGTCAAAGGCATCGTCATCACCGGCGCAGGCAAGGCATTTTCTGGCGGTGCCGACATCCGCGAATTTGGCTCGCCCAAAGCGCTGGCCGAACCCAATTTGCTGACGGTCATTTCCGCGTTGGAAGCCAGCAGCAAGCCCATCGTTGCAGCCGTTCACACGGTGTGCATGGGCGGTGGTTTGGAGTTGGCGCTCGGTTGTCACTACCGCGTGGCGTCGCCCGGCGCGCTGGTGGCTTTGCCTGAGGTGAAACTTGGTCTGATTCCTGGCGCAGGTGGCACTCAGCGCTTGCCGCGCGTGCTGGGCGTCGAGAACGCGCTG
>JANPNT010000478.1:0-2793 GCA_031427655.1 Burkholderiales bacterium | reverse complement strand
AAATTTCAATTTCATTAAAAGCACAATCTAAAATTAGTAGGTCATAACAATGTGTTAATATAAGTTCTTTCATTTCGTTGTGCTCAGTTCTCTGGTCACGCCGACACCGTAGACCTGCAAGCACTGCACCGGGAAAGACCTTGTTGCTTGGCTCGTCATTCCCGGCAGGTATGCTCGCTGGAAATGGAACTCCGCCACTTGCGCTACTTCGTCGCCGTCGCCGAAGAGCAGAACGTGACCCGTGCGGCGGCGCGGCTGCACGTCTCGCAGCCGCCGTTGAGCAGGCAGATTCGTGACCTCGAAGATGAGCTTGGCGTGGCGCTGTTCGACCACGGCGCGAAGTCCGTGCGGCTCACGGAAGCCGGTCAGGTGTTTCTCATCGAAGCCCGCGCCATCCTGCAACGGACGAGCGAAGCGGTGCAAACGGTGAAGGCCGTAGCGTCAGGGGAGCGTGGCGAAATCCATGTCGCCTACGCACCGTCCCTGACCGTTGAGATTCTACCCCGTGCGCTGCGCGATTTTCAGGAGGCCAGTCCCGGCGTGCACGTGGTGCTGCACGACCTTTCCACGCAGGAGATGCTACGTGGGCTGCGCGATGGAAAAGTTCATGTCGCGTTGCTGGTGGAATTGTCGAAACAGGTGTTGACCGGGCTGATGTTCGAGAGCTTGGCCCGCTATGCCGTCTGTATCGCCGCGCACCCGACGCACCCACTGGCGCGAGCGAAGAAAGTTTCGGTGGAGCAGGTCGCCAAGGAACGGCTCGTCGCCTACTGCCTCGCCGACTATCCCGAATATCATGCGTGGCTCGCCGACCTGTTCGCGACCGTGAACCTGCCGGTGCAGATTGCAGAGGAACACGAAGGCTCCACCAGTCTCATCGCCGCCGTCGAAGCGGGCCGGGGCATCGCGCTGGTGCAGGAAGGCTTTCAATGTCTGGCTGGCCCGCGCTTAAAAGTTCGTCCGCTCACACCCGCACCGCCGCCATTCGTGCTGGGCGTTGCGTGGCGCAAGGGCACGCGGTCGGCAGCCGTAGACAACTTCATTGCCGCCGCCCGCCGTGCCAAGTCGGCCAAGGTCTGAGAGAAACCATCCGCATGGACTCCGTTCAACTGCGCCTCTTCCCCGCACCGAAGCCGCTAGTCGAGCGGCTCGGCGTAGACTTCTTCCGGCGCGTGCCCGATGCGCCCGGCGTCTACTTTATGGCTGATGAGCGCGAGCGATTGCTCTACATCGGAAAGGCCAAGAGCCTGCGGGCGCGGCTCAATTCATACCGGCACGTCCAGCCGGAACGCGCCTCGCGCAAAGTGGTGCGCCTTATCCATGCTGTGCGGTCGGTGGTCTGGGAAATCTGCGCGTGTCCGAACTCGGCACTTCTGCGTGAGAACGAACTTCTGCGTCTACACAAACCCAAGTTCAACGTAATGAACACGCGACCGGAGCACTACCTGTTCATCGGCGTCCGTGTTTCTGTAGACGAAATTCGTATACGCCTGACGAAGCAGCCCGCGTCGTTGCCCGGTGAGACGCTCCACGGTGCGTTCAAGTCGCTGGGCCGTGTGCGTGCTGGCTTCGCAGCATTGCTGCGCCTGCTCTGGGCCACGGAGAAACTGCCTGTCTCCGTCTACGACTTTCCAATGCCGCTGGTCGCTGAACGCTGCCCGGAAGAGTTCACGCTTCGGATGCTTCGGTCGGATGCGGTGGAAGTTGCCGACCTGCTGCGGCGGACGCTCGATGGCCGTGACGATGACCTCATTCAGCAGTTCGAGCGTGTCGCGACACTAGCGAACGACGCGGCGCTTTGCTTGCAACGGCTCCATGAAGCCGATGTCGCGACATTGAAACTGTTCCATCAATTTGGCCCAGCCCGGAACCGGAGCCTGCGCGATGTTTTCGTCTACGAGAATGATGTCATCACACAGGATGATTTGGACGACCTGCTGGTTTTGGCTCCCAAGCCGCCGCGCCCGGCGCAGCGAAGCGCCTGACATTCGACTTGGGCACGGAGGTTGTATACCGTGGCAGCGTGAACGATTCAGAGCCGTTGCAGTTTAATTACCGCGTGCCGTGCCCGCCGGACGGGAGAGTAGTCGAACTGACCGACGACCAGATGGAGCGCCTGCTGGTGAAGGAGTTGCAGGAGGCCAAAGCCGACCCCACGCAGCCGATGTGGAAGCTGGCCATCTTCTACCGTTCGCAAGGCAATCTCGACCGCGCCCTTGCGCTCTTTCGCGACTTGTTGTTGCGCGTGCCCGACCTCGAATCCAAGGCCCAACTCATTTTCTCCCTTGGCCAGACGGCGGAGAAAGCCAGCGACTTTGATTTGGCCGTGCGTTTCTACCGGGAGGCGCTCGGCATGGAACCGTGCAGCCCGTTCACTTGGTATTTCATCCACAACAACCTCGGCTACTCGCTGAATCAACTGGGCCGGTATGGGGAAGGCGCGGACTACTGCCGCCGCGCCATCACTATCAGCCAGCAGCCGCCCAACGGGCACAAGAACCTCGGCCTTGCGCTGACTGGACTAGGCCGTTACCGCGAAGCCGCCGAGGCATTTATCCGGGCCACGCAAGCCAATGCCTCGGACGCCCGGTCGTTGCGACACCTTGAAGCATTGCTGTCCGAACACCCGGAGCTTGAGTTCGAGTTTAGCAAGGCCGTGGCCGCGTGCCGGGAGGCTGTGACTGTGGCCAGAGAAGCCGCCGAGAAAGCCGAGACGGCTTGGCGAACTGCTGCAAAGCAAAAAAGCTGCTGAACAAGTGCGGCTACCGAGCGAGAACGAGTTCGTCCTCGTCT
>JANPNT010000477.1:0-2160 GCA_031427655.1 Burkholderiales bacterium | reverse complement strand
GCTTGCGTGGCGGCGTCTTTGCTCGCCAGCTTGCCAGCGCCAATCACGGTGACCAAGTTTTGGCCCGGTTCCAGCAGCTTGACCAAGCCCTCCAGCAGCGGGTTGGGTTCGTCTTTGGCCGCTTTCAGCAGCTTGGGCAATTTGCTGATTTTGTCCACTGGCCAGCCGGGCACTAACCAACGCAGCGCGCGCCAAAAGTCGAGCACGGCATGAAGTGGAGCGACCTGCGCAGCCGCTTCAGTGGCCAGCTTTTTGGAGAGTTGTGCCTCGGCAATGTCCACGTCGGTGAGGTCGGCCACCTGCTCCATGTATTTGGCATGGTAGGCCAGCCGGTCAAACTCACTGCTTAAGAGCAAGGCACCGAGGTTTTGTAAACCCCGTTGCACGTCGGGCAACTTCTCGCCGTGCAGGCTGTCACCAATCTTGAGGTGGTGATCCAGAAAGCTCAACGGCGCGCCGACGGTAAAAGTGTGCAGCCACAGCGCGGTCTTCGCCAGTTCAACCGCCATGGGGTTTTTGTCAACGCCGAAGATGGTCTTCTTCAAGATCATGCGGCGCACGATGTGGCGGTCGTCAAGCTGTGCGTCGGTCACGGCCCAACCGTGGTCTTTGGCGGTGATTTTGATGCTCTGGCGAATCTTGACAACGCGTTGCAGTACCGGACTTTGCCAGGGACGGCCTGACTCCATCAGGTGCGTGGCCCACGCTTGCTCGCCCACCAAGTGTGTTGCGGTGGTGATGGACTCCAGCACGCGGTCAGCCAGATCATCGACCAGCGCCACCAAGAAGTGGCCGCTGCCCATGGCGGGGTCACAGACTTTGAGTTCAAGAATCTGGCTTGCTGGGTCGAGTGCATCCAAGGCATCCCAGTCGCCGGGATTGAATGAGGTTTTTTTCCTGAGTTTTTTTAGATGCGCCTCAAACGCGTCCATGCGCTCGGTGGCCAGCAGGCCCACCGACTCGCGCAAGACAAGCCGCACCAAGTCATCGTGCGTGTAGTAGCTGCCCGAGACCTTGCGTGCAAAGCTGGCGGGCGCTGCCGTGATGCGATTGATCTCGGGTTTGTCCTTGTAGCTATCAACGGCCTGCACCTCATGCACCAGGCTGTATTCCAGCAGGCGCTCGTAGATGCCGCCCAGGTGCGAGACGGACAAGTCGCGGTAGTTGATCCAGCCGCGCAGCAGGTCTTCGGTTCGGCGCGAGAGTGCGTCGATGATGGGGGCCATCACCGCGTCAGGCACCATCGTTCGCACGAGCAATGGCGCACGGGCACGGTCAAACAAACCGCCGTTGTAGGCGGGCATGCCGACCTCGTCGTCACCCTTATCGATCAGTTCAAATACGCCTCGCAATGACAACCAAATCGACTGCATAGTGCTCGAAAATCTTGTCCCCGCATCCACCTTGTCGCGCACCTCCTCACGCAGACGGCGCACGCTGTAAGGCGCGTAGCGGGCATCACGCACGGGCAGCAAGTTGCGGTCTTCGGCGTAAAACAAGAACAGCAGGCGGTACAGCAGCACCAACGAGGCTTCACGCACTTCGTCCAGGTACTCGGGCGTGTACTGCGAACGCTTGAACTGGCCGTAGCCGATCTCATGCGTTTTAGCGTGCAAGTCGCCCCGCGCCAGCGCATCGGCAAGCTTGGGAAAAATATCGCTGAACACGCGCGCGCCCAGGTCTTGCGAAACCTTTTCTTCGTACAGCCGTGCTTCGTTAAGCGCGTAGGCGTGAAAGCTGCGACCGGCGTTGTCCCAGGGCTGTGGCAAAAACGCGGTACGCTGAAAGAACAAATAAAACAAACGCAGCGCGTGGCTGGGTTCTATTTCATCCAACTCGTGCTGGATGCCGGGCACGCCAAGCGCGGCGGCCACGTCCACTTCAAAAAACTCTTCGGCGCGTGAGCGGGCGTCTTGCCAGTACAAGCGCCACACCGCACCGTTGGTGAGCATGCCCCACTTGATGGCGCGGTCTGAGGCCACGTCAATGCGGCTCAGGTAGCGCAGCATTTGCGACGAAGGCGCGTCCGGGTCAAACGCGTCTTTGCCGTCGCCCCGGTCTAGCGGGCGCAGCCAGCGCTTGGCTTCCAGAATGGCCAGGCCATGGCGGTAGCGGCGGTCGTCTTTTTGCTCTGCCAAGGCTGCAGCTTTTTTGTCTGGG
>JANPNT010000476.1:0-2722 GCA_031427655.1 Burkholderiales bacterium | reverse complement strand
CTCGGGCACCACTGGCGACCCCAAAGGAGTGGTCACCCACCACCGCGGTGCCTACTTGAACGCGGTGTGCAACGCGGCCACTTGGACCATGCCGCACTTCCCCGTTTACTTGTGGACGCTGCCCTTGTTCCACTGCAACGGGTGGTGCTTTGCGTGGACGCTGGCCATGCTGGGCGGCACGCAGGTGTGTTTGCGCAAGGTCGATGCGCAACACATTTTGGCGGCCATGCGCGAGCACGGTGTGAACCACTACTGCGCCGCGCCCATCGTGCACAACTTGTTGATTGCCGCACCTGCTGAGATGCGCATCGGCCTGACACAAAAATCAGCGCAAAAAGTGCGCGGCATGGTGGCTGGTGCCGCGCCGCCTGCGGCCATGATTGAAGGCATGGCCACGCTGGGCTTTGACATCACGCATGTTTACGGCTTGACCGAGGTTTACGGCCCGGCGGCCGTGGCGGTGAAGCGCAACCTTTGGGCGGCTGAAAGTTTGTCGGAGCAAACGCGCTTGAACGGCCGCCAAGGGGTGCGCTACATGCTGCAAGAAGGGATGGGCGTGTTCGATCCGGTCAGCCTGGAAACTTCAAAGCCCGATGGAGAAGTCATGGGCGAAATTATGTTTCGCGGCAACATCGTGATGAAGGGCTATTTGAAGAATCCTGCTGCCACCGCCAAGGCTTTCGAGGGCGGTTGGTTCCACACCGGCGACCTGGCCGTGATGGAGCCCGACCGCTATGTGAAGATCAAAGACCGCAGCAAAGACATCATCATCTCGGGTGGCGAAAACATCAGCTCACTTGAAGTCGAAGACGCGCTTTACCGCCATGCCGCCGTGATGGCCTGCGCCGTGGTGGCCAAAGCCGATGCCAAATGGGGCGAAACGCCGGTGGCCTTTATCGAGTTGAAACCGGGCGCAGACGTGAGCGCTGAAGCCTTGATTGCACATTGCCGCGACTTGCTGGCGCCGTACAAATTGCCTCGCGACGTTCGTTTTGAAGAGATCCCGAAAACATCCACCGGCAAGATCCAGAAGTTCGCGCTGCGCGAGCGCGTGAAGGGGGCGTTGTGAAGCTGTCAACAAGCGCGTCCACAACAGCGTCAGAGTCGGGGGCCGATGAGCTGGTGCTGTCCACGCGCGACGAGTGCGGCGTGGTCACGCTCATCTTGAACCGCCCCAGAGCATTCAACGCCTTGTCTGAATCCATGATGGCGGCGCTGCAAACCGGGTTGGACGCGGCAGCGCTTGACGACAGCGTGCGCGTGGTCGTGCTGGCCGCAGCGGGCAAGGCATTTTGCGCCGGTCACGATTTGAAAGAGATGCGCGCCGAGCCTTCGCAGGCCTACTACGAACGCTTGTTTGCGCAGTGCACGAAGTTGATGATGAGCCTGCAAAACCTGCCCGTGCCGGTGATCGCCAAAGTGCAAGGCATCGCCACGGCGGCGGGCTGTCAGTTGGTAGCCATGTGCGATTTGGCCGTGGCGTCCAGCGATGCGCGGTTTGCGGTCAGCGGCGTGAACCTCGGTTTGTTTTGCTCCACGCCCAGCGTGGCCCTGTCGCGCAACCTGAACCGCAAAGCAGCGTTTGAAATGCTGGTGACGGGTGACTTCATCAGCGCAGAGCAAGCGCTGGCAAAGGGCTTGGTGAACCGCGTGGCAACGCCTGATGCGCTGGACAGCGCCGTTGAGTTGTTGGCTGCCTCCATCGTCGCCAAGCCTCGCGTGGCGGTGGCCTTGGGCAAGGCACTTTTTTATCGTCAGCTGGAACTTGGCACGGCCGCCGCTTACGTTGACGCCGGTCACACCATGGCTTGCAACATGATGGACACCAGCGCCTTGGAAGGCGTGCAGGCCTTCATTGAAAAACGCCCGCCGCGCTGGTGATCTGGGTGACTTTCAGCCTCGGTGACTCTCAGATCACTCGACCTTGGCCCCAGACGCCTTCACCACTGTCTCGTACTTGTTCAGCTCTCGCCGCACAAACTCGCCAAACGCCTCGGGCGTGCCCGCAATCGGCTCAGCCATCAGCGTTGCCAAGCGCGCCTTGATGTCCGGTGAATTCAGGGCTTCCACAAACGCCTTGTTCAAGCGAGCCGTCACTTCAGGTGGCAACTTGGCCGGGCCAAACAAACCGAACCATGTGTTCACATTGAAACCCGCCATCGCAGGGTTGCTTTCGGCCACCGTCGGCACCTCGGGCATCGCGCTGGAACGCGCGGCAGTGGTCATCGCCAATGCCTTCAAGCGGCCAGATTTGATGTTGGCTGACGCGGCGGCCAAGTTGTCGAAGTTCAAGTCCACCTGACCCGACACCAAAGCCAGTTGCGCCGGGCTGCCGCCTGCGTACGGGATGTGCACCATGAACAAACCGGCCTGCGCCTTGAACATCTCGCCCGCCAGGTGCCCAGCGCTGCCGTTGCCGCCGCTGCCGTAGTTCAATTTGCCGGGGTTCTTCTTGGCATAGGCCACCAAATCGCTGAGTTTTTGGATGCCAAGTTTGGTGGCCACATCCGCGTTCATGACCAGCACATTGGGCACTTGCGCCACGCCAGTGATGGGCGTGAAATCGCGGATCGGATCGTAGGGAATTTTTGCGAACAACCACGGGTTGATGGCGTGCGTTGCCACCGCGCCCATCACCAAAGTGGTGCCGTCGGGTGCCGACTTGGCGGCCATGTCGGCACCCAAATTTCCACCCGCACCGGGCTTGTTGTCGACGATGACC
>JANPNT010000475.1:0-2550 GCA_031427655.1 Burkholderiales bacterium | reverse complement strand
TCCACGCGGTTGTGGGTGTAGGCCAGCGGGGCTTCGCTGTCGTAGCTGATTTGCTTGTAGAACTCGGTGTACTGCTCGGCGGTGATGTCGCTCTTGCTGCGCGTCCACAACGCGGCTGCCTTGTTGACCGGCGTCCATTCGTCGCGCATGACTTGCTTTTGCGCATCGGCGTCCCACTCTTCTTTCTGCATCAGGATGGGCAGCGAGATGTGGTCGGAGTACTTGCCGATCACCGACTTCAATTTCCAGCCGTTCAAGAACTCTTCTTCGCCTTCGCGCAGGTGCAGCACGACGGTGGTACCGCGGGTGGCGCGGCTGATATTTTCAACTTCAAAGTCGCCGGTGCCGGCCGAGCTCCAACGCACGCCTTCTTCGGCGGCCACCCCTGCGCGGCGCGACTCCACCGTGATGCGGTCGGCGACGATGAAGCCGCTGTAAAAACCCACACCGAATTGCCCGATGAGCTGGGCGTCTTTTTTCTGCTCGCCTTCCAGCGTGGCCATGAATTCACGCGTGCCGCTTTTGGCGATGGTGCCCAAATTGGCCACCGCTTCGTCGAGTGACATGCCAATGCCGTTGTCGGCGATGGTGATGGTTTTCGCCTCGGCGTCGAAGCTCACGCGCACGTCCAAGTTGGGAGCGTCTTCATACAAGCCGGCGTTGTTCAGCGCCTCAAAGCGCAGCTTGTCGCAGGCGTCAGATGCGTTGCTCACCAGCTCGCGGAGAAAGATCTCTTTGTTGGAGTAGAGCGAGTGCGTGACGAGGTGCAGAATTTGTTGCACTTCGGCTTGAAAGGAACGTGTTTGCTTTTCCATGGGGGGTTTTAAGAGTTGAAATGTTGAAAAATTGTGGCGCGATTATCAAGGTGAAGTTCAAGCACGCCGGCGCGCTGTCATGCCGCGCACACCAATCGCAGATGCGTGATTTCACTCGGCGCGCCCAGCCGTTTGGGAGGGCCCCAATAGCCGGTGCCTCGGCTGGTGTACACCCACAGCTTCTCCCACCTGTGCAACCCCGCCGTGAACGGTTGCTGCAAGCGCACGAAGTGATTCCACGGCCAAAACTGACCGCCGTGGGTGTGTCCCGACAACTGCAAATCGAAGCCTGCCTTCTCTGCTGCCTCGGCGCTGCGCGGTTGGTGCGCCAACAGCACCCGCACGGTGGCGGCGAGCGGCGCGCCGAGCAGCGCGGCTTGCGGGTCGCTGCGGTGCTGGGCGTCGAAGTGATGGGCGCCGTGATCGGCCACACCCGCCACCAACAATGCGGCTGCGCCGTGTTGCAGCACCACGTGCTGGTTCATCAACACCGTCAACCCCAAGCGACGCAGCTCGGTGATCCAGGCGTGCGCGCCGCTGTAGTACTCGTGGTTGCCGGTGACGAAATAGGTGCCGTGGGTGGACTCCAAATCGGCCAGCGGCGCAACGTGTGAAGCCAAGTCGGCCACGCTGCCGTCGACCAAATCGCCGGTGACGGCCACCATGTCGGCTTGCAGGCGGTTCACCGAGCGCACGATGGCGCTCACGTAGCCGCGCTTGATGGTCGGGCCCACATGGATGTCGCTGATTTGCGCAATCCGAAAGCCGTGCAGCGCCTCGGGCAAGTTGGCAATCGGCACGTCCACCGCCACCACGGCCGCGCTGCGGCGAGCGTTCCATAAACCCAGCAGCGTGATGACTGCACTGAGGAGCAGCACGGCCACGCCTGTCCACACGCTGATCGTTGCGGGAGCGACTGCATCGAGACCAATGACATGCGCCGCCCAAGCCGCAAGCAACACCGGCTCACGCAGCACAGTGAGCACCCAGGTGGAAGAGAACCAGCCCATGCTCAGCGCGCCTCCCCAGGCCAAGGCGTCGGACGCGGATTGCGACAACTTCAGCGCGCGCATGCGGCGCGCCATGAAGCCCAAGGGCATCAACACCGCACTGCCCACCAACGCAGCCACCAACAACCACTGCGCGCCGGGCCATGCGGCCAGCGCGGGCCACAGCCGCCAAGCGACGTAGCTGTGGGCGGCGATCAATATGAAAAGGAGGGGCATGGCGACATTGGCTTCCGTGGAGAGCTGAGCATGTGAGTCCGAGGGCCGTCACTTCAAGGCGGGTCAGCCCGCAATCACATTGCGTCCCCAAGGTGGCAGACCCCCGCCCGCGTGGCCCGCTACAGTCATTTGATGAAACCAGCGAAGTCCCGACCTCTTATCGCCTTGGACGCAGACGGCGTGCTGCTCGATTTCAACCGCGCCTATGGCCACGCATGGCAACGCGCCTTCGGCGCCCATCCGCGCGAGCGCGACCCCATGGCCTACTGGCCGATGGACCGCTGGGACGTGGAGCGGCTAGACGATGTGGGCCGCGACCATTTCCGCGCCCATTTCGACGAGCAGTTTTGGTCCACCTTGCACCCCGAGCCTGGTGCGCTAGACGCATGCCACCGCCTGGTCAATGCGGGCTTCGATTTGGTGTGCGTGTCGGCGCTTGATCTGGAATTTGAAGCCGCCCGCTTGCGCAACCTGCAAGACCACGGCTTCCCGATTCAACGCGTGGTTGC
>JANPNT010000474.1:0-2304 GCA_031427655.1 Burkholderiales bacterium | reverse complement strand
GCGCCAGCGCGGCGGCACGTCCGCCGGCCGCGCGGATGAGTTGCACTGTCTCCTCGGTATTGTCGGCACTGCGGCCGACGACGAGCACCGCTGCGCCTTCGCTGGCAAAGCGCTTTTTCATGTCTGGCTCCGCCAGTGGGGCATTGGCTTCCCGGTTAAACCTGTCAAGCGCACTGGCCAGCGTGCCAGCAGGTGCCAGCAGGCCCCACCAGTTGCTGACCTCCCCGTCGATGCCGGTTTCTTTCAACGTCGGTCATCGGCAATAAGGTTGACACGGCGGGAACCGGCAACGCCCAGCAGCTTGATTTTTCCGGAGCGCAAAAAAGTTTGCATCTGAATCAGGTTGCCCAAGGACACCTGAACGTGACCGGCGGCCAAGTCCAACAGCGCAGGGACCCCCCTTTGTATTGAACGACGGTCAGGTCGGCACCTGTGCGTGGCTTGAACAACTCGATGGCGAAGTGCTGAAAGCTGGCTATTCCAGCGGAGTCGAAGTGGACCTTGCCTGAATTTCTTTGGGAGTAATCGATCAATTCCTTGATCGAGTTCACAGGCAGGTGGGAACCTTGCCCTACTTGACCTTCAGTCCGCCTTGGCACCTGAGCTCTTGACGGCTCCAGCCCATAATTCAAGCTCATTCCTGATGAAGGTAACGGACTGCTCAGGGCTGATTTCCACCGGTTCTGCACCTAAGGAGATTAGCTTATCCTTGATTGCCGGCTTGGACAGCACCATGTTGAGCTCAACATTCAGTTTCTGAATAATCGGCTTGGGCGTGCCCGCTGGCGCCAGCAGCGCAGCCCAGGCCACAGCAGCGAAGCCAGGCACCCCGGACTCAGCCACGGTGGGCACCTCGGGCAGTACCACCGAGCGCGACTTGGTGCCTACGGCGATGACCTTGAGTTTTCCGCTTTTCACATGCGGTATCACTGCGGGTCCTGATTCGAACATCATATTGATCTCGCCACCAATCAGACCAGTGATTGCCGCTGCAGCACCCTTATAGGGCACATGGGTGATCTGCAGGCCCGCTGAGGATTTGAGCAACTCCATTGTCAGGTGATTGGTAAGGCCACTGCCACCCGACGCATAGTTGGTCTTGCCCGGATTTTGCTTGACGTAAGCGATCAGCTCCTTGAGGTTATTGGGCAGAAAGTCCTTGTTTACGACTAGGAACTGCGGCACGGCCGCAATAATGCCGATCGGCTGAAAATCGCGTAGTGTGTCGTACGACAATTTTGTATAGAGCGAAGGATTGATCGCCAGTGGGCCACTCGATGCCATTAGCAGGGTGTAGCCGTCGGCGGTCGCATTCTTGGCCTGCTCCGTTCCGATGATGGCGGCGGCGCCGGCCTTGTTGTCGACGTAAAAGGTCTGACCTATCGAGTCGGTGAGCTGCTGTGACAGCAGCCTAGCGATCACATCGGTGGTCTGGCCAGCCGGGAATGGCACGATAACGCGTACCGGGCGTGTCGGCCAAGTGCCTTGGGCACAGGACCAGCCCGCGAGCAGACTGAGCGTTATGGCGGCAAGGGTCTTTTTCATGGGGTGTCTCCTGGATATTTTGGAATTGAGGAAGAAAAAGTAAAACCGCTCAAGCGGCTTGAGATGTAGTGTGCTGGCTCTGGCTCCAAGAGGTGACGAGCTGAAACCGGTCGGCGATATAGAAGTTAACAGATGCTGTAAGCAGACGACCGCTAGAGTCGAAGTAACAGCGCAGCATCCGTAGCGCTGGACTGCCGGTCTTTAGAGCCAGAAGCCGGGCGGCCTTGGCGGGCATCATCGTGGCGCCGATCTGTTGCTTCACAGAGTCGACTTCCTGCTTGTAGAGCGTGCGCAGTAGTTCGTAAATGCTGGGATGAGCGCCTTGCAGGTGCTTGACCACCCGCGCGAACTCGGGCCGCAGATAGACCTGGGTGTAAGAGATTGGATTGTCCAGACCCGTCAGGTGTCGACGGGTCTGCAGTTCCAGCCATTGCGAGCCAGCCTCGCAATGCAAATCGTGAGCCAGTGCCGGATCGGCGGTGACAAGTTGCTGGCTCAGTAACTCCAGCCGCGTCGTACTCGTGTAATCCATCAACTCCTTGAGTGAGCCCAGCGCAGCGACGTAGGGCTGGGCCAGGCTCGCCGCGCGTACACAGGTCCCAATGCCGGCACGGCGCTCGATCAGACCGCTGTCAACCAATTTGCGAGTCGCTTCGCGCACGGTATGGCGGCTGACGCCATAGATCCGACCGAGTTGCTCCTCCGTCGGAATCAGGCTACCGACGGGATATTTGCCGCTGCAGATGTCCTCCAGCAATG
>JANPNT010000473.1:0-12827 GCA_031427655.1 Burkholderiales bacterium | reverse complement strand
CTTGCGCTCGCCCTCAAGGCGCGGAATCGATGCCAGCAGGCCCACGGTGTAAGGGTGCTGTGGTGTGGCGAACAGCGCTTGCACCGGCGCACGTTCAACCACTTTGCCGGCGTACATCACCACCACGTCATCGGCCACTTCGGCGACCACGCCGAGGTCGTGGGTGATGAGCATGACGGCGGTGCCGGTGTCTTGCTGCAGAGTGCGCATCAGTTCCAAAATTTGCGCCTGGATGGTCACGTCCAGCGCGGTGGTGGGCTCGTCGGCGATGAGCAAACGCGGCTCGCAGGCCAGCGCCATGGCAATCATGGCGCGCTGACGCATGCCGCCCGACAACTTGTGCGGGTGCTCGTCAAAACGCTGTTCGGGGGCCGACATGCGCACCTTGCGCAGCATCTCCATCGCGCGCTCAACGGCCTGCGCCCGCGTGCCGGGGCAGTGCCGCATCAGGCCCTCAACAATTTGCTCGCCGATGGTGAAGGCCGGGTTCAGCGACGACATCGGCTCTTGAAAAATCATGGCCATGCGGTTGCCCCGCAGGTCTTGCAAATCACGCTCGGGCGCGCCCACCAGCTCGCGGCCCTCAAAGCGGATGGAGCCGCCGACCACGCGACCGGATGGCTTCGGCAGCAAGCCCATGATGGACAGCGAGGTCACGCTTTTGCCGCAACCCGACTCGCCCACCACCGCCAAGGTGCGCCCGGCTTGCACCGAAAAACTGACGCCGTCCACCGCCGCGAGGTCGCCGTCTTCGGTGCTGAAGTGAGTGCGCAAGTTGCTGACTTCCAAGACCGCAGTCATGGCGTGGTGGGCTTTGCTTGTGTGTGCTGCGCGGCGAGGTGGGCCTCAACGCGAAGCTCAATTTGCGCGCGGTCGGTCAGGCCCACACTGTCGTGTCGGCCGGCCAAACACGCTGTGAACGGCAAGTAGCGCTCAAGGCTTTTTTGGTAGAGGCGGTGCAGCTCGGCGATGGGCTCGGCGTGGTCGTCCACACGCAAGTCCAACTGCGGATACTCCTCATCGGCATGGATGCGCAGGGCCGCGGCTTGCTTGCCGCGTTTGTCGCCGCCTGCGGCTTCACCTGCGGCCATGGCGGCAAGCAGGCGCTGCGCCAAGGGTTGGCCCGCTGCCGCCACATAAGCCTGCGCCGTGGCGGCCAACACTTGCGGCCCGGCGAGCATGTTGCCGGCCACACTGAAGTCGTCAAACGGCGAATGGCCGCACCAGTCTATGCAGCTGCTGCCGGTGTGTGCCGCCGCCGCGCCGCGCGCTGGCACGACATGAAGCTGGCGATGCTCGCGACCTGCGTCGGTGGCAGTCAGGGCTAGCACGACCTCGTTGGCGCTGTGCCCCGCGCTGAGCAAATCCAAGCCTGCTGCGCCGTACAAGGGGTTCATCAAGGCTTGCGTGGCCAACGCACCCACACCGCGCCGCGTGTGCACGCACAGCGCGCCCACCGCAAAAAATCGGCTGGCAATGGCCACGCCGAAATGGCCGTGCGCATCGCGCGCCAAGATGGACCAGGTCATGCTGGCGGCTTCCCGGTGAGGCCAGGAAGAACGTCGGATGGTGAGCGCGGGTTGATCATTGGAAAATATTGGAGCCGATTTCAAACGGCGGTACAACCGGACAGCTGCAAAAGCGTGGCGCTGAACGCAACGGGCCGCGCGATGTCGCTTATGGGATTGTATTAAGCACGACGCGTGCCGCACTGTTGAGTCTTCGCGCAACATCAACATCGCAGCCGCGCTCGCAGACTGCTCAAATAAACGGAGACCTCACATGACCACCAACGCCCTCGCCCGCATGTTCACGGTGCTGAAAAGCGATCTGCACCAAGCTAGTTTTGACAGCGACGCCGCTGCTTCAGCACCGCTCGCCGACGGCCACATCCGCTTGCGCGTCCACAGCTTTGCGCTGACCTCCAACAACATCACCTACGCCGCGTTTGGTGACACGATGAAGTACTGGAATTTCTTCCCCACGGCCGATGCTGCGCGGGGTTGCATTCCGGTGTGGGGCTTTGCGGATGTGGTCGAGTCGCGCGCAGAGGGCCTGAATTTGGGCGAGCGCATTTACGGCTATTTGCCCATGGCCACGCACGCTGTGCTGCAACCCGCGCGCGTCAGTTCCAACGGCGGTACGAGCAGCTTTGTAGACGGCGCCGAGCACCGGCGCGAGCTGCACCCGGTCTACAACCAATACACCCGCTGCGCCGCCGACCCCGGCTACACCGAGGCTCATGAAGCGCACATCGCCTTGCTGCGCCCGCTGTTCATGACTTCATTCTTGATCGACGACTTTTTGGCCGACCACCACTTCTTCGGCGCGAAGGCGGTGCTGCTGTCCAGCGCCTCCAGCAAAACCGCTTACGGCACGGCGTTTTGCCTGAGCCGGCGGCGCGGCACGGCCTCAGAGGTCAAGGTGATTGGCCTGACCTCGTCCGCCAACGCCGCCTTCACACGCGGCTTGGGTTGCTACGACCAAGTGATCACTTACGACGAAGTTGCCTCCTTGCCGAATGACGTGCCCACCGCCTATGTGGACATGAGCGGCAGCGCCACGGTGCGCGCCAATGTTCACCAGCATTTCAAAGACGCGCTGACGCACAGTTGCGCGGTGGGCGGTACGCATTGGGACGGTCTGACCGCGAAGAACGCCGACGCGCCCAAACACCTTCCCGGCCCGCGACCCACCTTGTTTTTCGCGCCCGCGCAAATCAAGAAACGCGCCATCGATTGGGGCCCCGCCAGTTTGACCCAACGCACCGGCGCGGACTGGACAGCGTTCATGGAGCGCGTCACCAACCCGACAGCGCCGTGGCTCACGGTGGTCAGCGAAAACGGGGCTGCGGCAGTGGGATCGGTCTACCGCGAGCTGTTGAGCGGGCGCACTCAGCCGCAGCAGGGGCACATGCTTTCGTTCTGACTTTCGGGTTCAGACATCGGCTGCCGCCCACATTCCTGGCCCTCAAGTTGAACGTGGGCCCGCCGATAAAACTGCCAACTCAACCTAAGCCGAGTCCCTTTATGTTGACCCGAGCGCGCACCATTCCGTTTAAGCAAACCCCTGACCTCGCCAGATGGACTGAGTTCTTTCACCACGCCGTGCAGAACGCCAGTCTGCCTGTGCTGGCTGAAACGTCTGTGGCGCTGGAGGCAATGCGCCTGAACGAAGACAAGGTCGATGCCAACCTGTTGGGCGAGTTGATTTCTGCCGATCCGTTGATGACGCTCAAGGTGCAGGCCTACGCGGCCAGCCACCGGTCGAAGCGCCTGCTCACCGACACCGAAACCGTCACCGCTGCCTTGGTGATGATGGGCATCAGCCCGTTCTTCCGCGAGTTTGCTTTGCAGCCCACGGTGGAAGCGCATTTGGCCGATCAGCCTGAGGCACTGGCCGGTTTGCAAGAAGTCATCCACCGCGCCCACCGCGCGGCCACCTTTGCCTTGAGTTTTGCCGTGCACCGCATGGACCACGACGCGCCGGTGGTTTACCAGGCCGCTTTGCTGCACGACTTTGCCGACATGCTGCTGTGGTGTCACGCACCCGCTTTGGCCGTGGAAATGCGCCAAGCCCAGCGCGACGATCCCTCACTGCGTTCGAGCGCAGTGCAAGACCAAATGCTGGGCGTGAAACTGCCCGAACTTCAACACGCCTTGATGCTGGCGTGGCGCCTGCCCGATCTGCTGGTGCGCTGCGCCGACGACAGCCATGCCGAGCACCCCAGCGTCAAAAGCGTGGCTTTGGCCACCCGCCTGGCGCGACACACCGCTCAGGGCTGGGACAACGCGGCCATTCCCGACGACGTGACCGATATCGCCGCGCTGCTCAACATGTCGGCCGCCGCCACACTGGCCTGGCTTCGCGAGGTGGACAGCTGATCGTCTTGCCGTTTTGAGCGGAAGCAGAAAGTCACCACCACGGTGTCATTCGCGGTGGCCTGCCCACTCCCCCGACAGCAGGGTGATCCAAGCATTCCAAACGGCCGGCCTTGACGGTTTACTCCACGCGCACGTGCATCATCGTGGTGGCAACTGCCATGACGGGCACCTCGCAGTGATTTAGCGACTGAACGAGACACACCGTACGCACCTGGATTGCCTTCGCAACATCACTCCAGATCAGTCTTCAGCCTCACACCGACACCGCTGTGGTGTTCTTCACCCGGTCCAACACAAAACTCGTTTTGCAATCTTGCACGCTGGGGTGCTTGAGCAGGGTGTCCATGATGAAGCGGGCGTAGTGGGCCATGTCTTGCACGACCACGCGCAACAGGTAGTCCATCTCACCGGTCAAGGCGGCGCATTCGACGACTTCGGGCCAGGCTTGCACCGAGGCGCGGAACAAGTCCATGGGGTTGCGTTTGTGAACCTCGGAATGCTTTTCCAAACGCACATTGATGTAGGCCGTGAGGCCCAGGCCCACGCGCTCGGGCGGCACCACCGCCACGTAACCTGCAATGACTTTGGCTTCTTCCAAACGCTTGACGCGGCGCAGCGTGGCCGAGGGCGACAGGCTGACCTGCGCAGCCAGAACGTCGTAGGTCATGCGGCCGTCGAGTTGCAGCGCACGCAAGATGCGACGGTCTATAGCGTCTAGCTCCAGTGTGGGTTCCATTGGGCGGATTTTGCAGGATTACGGCGTGAAGCACCGGGCTGACGCTTGAATTTGCAGAAAACCTGCGGGGCGGCAAAACTACAGTCACGCATCAGCAACCCGCGTTTTCAACCGTCTCTGGAGCACCGCATGCAATTCACCCCTTGGGAAAATCCCATGGGCACCGACGGCTTTGAGTTCGTCGAGTACGCCGCGCCCGATCCGGTGGCTTTGGGCCAGTTGTTCGAGCGCATGGGATTCACGGCCATTGCCAGACACCGGCATAAAAACGTCACGCTGTACCGCCAAGGCGAGGTGAACTTCATCATCAACGCCGAGCCAAATTCTTTTGCTCAACGTTTCGCGCGCCAGCACGGTCCCAGCGTGTGTGCGATGGCGTTTCGGGTGGACGACGCGGCCAAGGCCTATGCACGGGCGCTGGAGTTGGGAGCTTGGGGCTTCGACAACCAAACCGGGCCGATGGAGCTGAACATTCCGGCCATCAAGGGCATAGGCGATTCGCTGATTTACTTTGTGGACCGCTGGCACGGCAAGGGCGGTGCGGTGCCTGGCGCGATTGGCAACATCAGCATTCACGACGTCGACTTTGTGCCCATCTCAGATGCCGTGGCTTCCAACGCCACTGGCCACGGCCTCACCTACATCGACCACCTCACCCACAACGTGCACCGTGGCCGCATGAAGGAATGGGCCGACTTTTATGAGCGCTTGTTTGGCTTCAAGGAAGTGCGCTACTTCGACATCGAAGGCAAGCTCACCGGCCTGAAAAGCAAGGCCATGACCAGCCCCTGCGGCAAGATCCGCATCCCCATCAATGAGAGCTCAGACGACAAAAGCCAAATTGCCGAGTACTTGGCTTTGTACCAAGGCGAAGGCATCCAGCACATCGCCCTGGGCACCGACAACATATACGCCTCGGTCGAGCGCATGAAAGACGGTGGCGTGGTGTTTCAGGACACGATTGCCACCTACTTCGATTTGATCGACAAGCGCCTGCCGAACCACGGTGAAAACGTCGCCGAGCTGCGCCGCTTGCGCATCTTGATTGACGGAGCCACGCACTTGGGCGCGCCCAACGAGTTGCTGTTGCAGGTGTTCACGCAGACGGTGATTGGCCCGATATTTTTCGAGATCATTCAGCGCAAAGGCGACCAAGGCTTTGGTGAGGGCAATTTCCGCGCGCTGTTCGAGAGCATCGAGTTGGATCAGATTCGGCGCGGGGTTTTGACCGATTCAACGGCTTCATCAGCTGCCACATGAAAGCTCTCAACGTCGGCGTTGCCCCCACCACTTACGGCCAAGGCACACGCCCGCCGCGGGGCGACTACGCGAGCGCGCGCAGCAACTACACCTGTGAGCAAAACTGGTCGACTTACTCCTCGCAAGACCACGACTTGTACCGCCGTTTGTACCTGCGCCAAGCCGCGCAAGTAGAAGGCTTGGCTTGCGATGAATTCATTGCCGCGCTCGGGCAACTCGGCGCGCCCGATCAGATTCCACGTTTCGATGTGCTGTCAGAGAAGCTGCACCGCGGCACCGGTTGGGTCATCGAAGCGGTGCCGGGTTTGATTCCAGAGGAAGCGTTTTTTGCGCTGCTGGCGGCGCGCAAATTCCCAGTGACGAATTGGATACGCAAGCCGGAAGAATTCGACTACGTGGTCGAACCTGACGTGTTCCACGACCTGTTCGGCCACGTGCCCTTGTTGTTCAACCCGGTGTTCGCCGACTACATGCAGGCCTACGGCCAAGGCGGCTTGAAGGCCAGCGCGCTGGACGCGTGCGAGTTGCTGGCGCGGCTGTATTGGTACACGGTGGAGTTTGGGCTGATCGCCACACCGCAGGGGCTGCGCGCCTATGGCGCAGGAATCCTGTCGTCGGCCGGTGAGTTGCAACACAGCATTCGAAATTTGGAGCCGAACAGTTTGACCCCAAAGCGGGTGGCGTTTGACTTGCCACGCATCATGCGCAGCCGCTATCAAATCGACAGCTTCCAAAGCAGCTACTTTGTGATCGATTCCTACCAGCAGTTGTTCGACGCCACCGCGCCTGATTTCACGGCGCTGTATGCCGAAGTGCGGGCCGACATCGCGGCGCAGGGCGAGATTGACGCCGGTGTGGTTTTAGCGGGCGAGCGTCAGTTTTGATCTGAACGCTCGACGGCTCGCACAACCTCGGCCCACACCTGCGGGTGGTAAGTCATGTGCACATGCGCACAAGCCGCAATGTGCCGGTTGTCGGCCCCAGGCAAGGTGGCCGTTGACGCAGGAAACACAATGTTGTCGGCGTGCCCGTAAAAGCAGGTGAAGCGGGCCAGGCGCTCTGCCGGTTCTGCTGCGCTCAGCTTCGTTTGCCACGCATCACCTTGGCGCATTTGCAGCGCGTTCAAGGTGCTGCCAAAGCGCGCCAGCCAAGTGCCGCGGTGGGGTGTGCCGATGGTGATGACGTGGTGGGCTGTTGGTGCGTGCTGCTGCGCAGGAGTTTGCGTTGACAACCAAGCCCGTACCGCCAAACCACCCATGCTGTGCGCCACCAAAACAGGCGCCAATCCAGTGGCCGCAGTGGCGCGTTTTACTGCCGCGTCAATGATGGGTGCGTAGCTGTCAATGGAGCCAAACACCGGCTCCAAATTGACCGCCGCAAATGGCACCCCGCGCACTTGCAGCTTCTCCATCAGCGGGTTCCACAGACCTCGGTTGCACACGTAGCCGTGAACAAAAACAACAGCGCGCTGGGTCGCGTTTTTGTCGATGTACGCTGGCAAGAAATCAGGCACCGCGTTGGAGCGAAACGGTTGTCGCCAACAGAAAACCATGGGTGCGGTGGTCACCTCGCCGAACCACGCTTTGAGCAACTGCAACGGCGCGGCGCTGGGCGTGGGGTCGGCGCGGTTCACGAACCACAGCAGGATGAATTCAAGCGCCAGGAAAAGCGCGTAGCCAAACAGAATAAGCAGCACGCCAACCAACGCCCACGTCGGTTCGCCACGACTGAGGAACACGGCGGCCCAAATGGCGGCGGTGCTCAGTAAACCAAGGGTGATGAACTGCTGAAGACGGGCGAGCATGTCGGTGTGATCCGGTGATGACGATTTTGGTTTAACGAAGGAACACCGACTTAGCCCCATTCCGGTCTGGGTCTGGGTCTGGGTTTGGGTTTGTGCAGCTTCAAAATCGACGCGCTGGGCGTCAGGTCTTGTCAAAGTCAAGTCAAGCCAGCACCACATCCTTACCGCTCAAGCGCTTCGTCAACGCCGTGGCCAGCTTGTTCACCAAGCCGTACACCGACAACTGCGGATTCGCGCCAATGCTGGTGGGGAACAGCGAGCCGTCGTGAACCGACAAGTTCTCAATCTGCCAATGCACGCCGTCGCCGCGCACCACGCCTTGTTTGTCGGTGGCTGAAATGGCGCAGCCGCCCATCACGTGGGCGCTTACCACGCGGGTGAGCAGCGGCTTCATGGCCAGCGCCTTGATGGCCTCGCGGGCTTGCGCCCAGCTGCTGTACATCAGCGCCTGCTCATGCACGGGCAACACGCCTTTGGCACCGGCCGCAAATTGAATTTCGGCCATGCTCAAGAAGCTGCGGCGCGCACCTTCCATCACAAAGTCGCTCAGCGGGTAATCCAAGATAGGCGTGCCGTTGCTGTGCAGCTTGACTTGCCCGCCCACCGACTGCTCGTGAAAGCCGTCGCGCATCAAGGCCAACAGGCTGTGCGTGTTGGGGAAGGTTTTGAGCATGTCGGCCTGTTGCTGGCCATAACCGGGCAGCGACGACGCAAAGATCACCGGGTGAATCGGCGGCGCTTCGAGCTTGTAGCCAATCGGCCCGTCGATGGCTTGCGTGCCCAAAAAGTGGTCGGAGTAAATGGTTTGCGGCGCGCCGTTCCAGCCTTCGACTGCTTGCTGAAAAATCGCCGACGAGATCACCACCGGGTGCAAGAAAGTGCGCGCGCCCAAATGTGAATTCGGGTCGGGCGCGTTGGAGCGTTTCAGCAAGGCCGGTGAGTTGATGGCACCGCCCGACACCACGTAATGTTTGGCGACGATGCGCGTGACCGCTGAACCCACCGCGCTCCCGTCAGTCGCCACGGGCACACACAACAGCGCTTCCACCTTGCCGTTGCTCAGCTTGAATTCCTGAGCCCGTGTTTGCGTCAACAGCCTTGCACCCTTGTCGAGCGCGGCTGGAATGGTGGTCACCAACATCGACTGCTTGGCGTTGGTGGGGCAGCCCATCCCGCAGGAGCCTAAGTTCCAGCAGCCCTTGACGTTGCGTTTGATCGACTCGGCGGGGATGCCCAGCTTTTCCGCACCGCGGCGCAGCAGGTCGTTGTTTTCATTGGCGCGCGTCAGCCACGGGCCGATGTTCAAGCGGCGCTCGGCTTGCTCAAACCACGGTGCCATGGCGGCTTCGGTGAGGTCGGTCAAGCCGAAACGTTGCTGCCAATAAGTCAAGGTGCTGGGCGGCGTGCGAAACGAGCTGGTCCAGTTCACCGTGGTCGATCCACCCACGCAGCGGCCTTGCAAGATGTTGATGGCTTTGTCAGCGGTTTTGCGGGCCGCACTTTCTTGATACAGCTGCGGGTAGGCCTCGCTCTCGCGCTGGTTGAAGTCGCTGCTTGATTTGAGCGGGCCTTCTTCGATCAGGATCACGTCCAAACCGGCCTGCGTCATCAGCTCAGCCGTGATGCCGGCACCGGCACCGGTGCCGACGATGACCACATCGCAGGTCAACGTGGCCGGCAAGGCGGCGTGCGGGCCGCCATGAACTTTCCAGCCTCGGGCCAGGCCGTCGCGTATCGGGTCAGAGCGAATGGGGTCAGAGCGAGTGAGGTCAGGCCGGCTGGGTTCAGAACGAACAGCGATCGATTCAGTCATGGCAAATTTTCAGGCAATCAAATCGTGACAGGGCCGGGATAGCCCATCAATTTCCAGGCCTCGGCGTCGGCATAAAACACGCCATTGGTCAGGTCGCGCAGCGCGTGATACGTCTGCTGGCGCAGCGCCAGGCTGGAGGTGCGAAGGCCTTGCATGGCGGCTTGAATTTGCGGCACGGTGGCCATGTCCCAATCGGAACTCAGGCCCATCAAACCGATGCGGCCCGGGGCTGACGCGAGCAGCGACAACAACTGCGACAACTCGGCCTGCGTGGCAGCGGGGAAGGCGGCGATGGCAGCGTCCAGGCGCGTCAGATGTGCGGTCAGTGCGGCTGCATTGGCGGCCGGTGCAGTGGGCAAGCTGCCGTCCAACACAGCCCGCGCAATGCCTTTGAATACCGCTTGGCCCGACGCGGTGAGCTGGCCGTTGACGAGCGCGGGTCGCACCAGCGCCACACCGCCACCCACCACCGCGATCAAAACGGCACTGCCCAAACCCAAGCGAAGCAAAGTACGTCGTTGCATGTGAATTCATGGAATACCGCAAACACAGCGGCGCACGCAGTGTTGCATCATTCGCCACAGCATTCCTAGAGGTGAGGGACTAACCCCAGTAGCGGTTAATCCCTGCCAAACTTCGCGACAAAACCCCCGTAAATCGCCTTGTGACCCACCCTATCCTGACCCACCTGAACGCGGTGCAAGCCGAACGCGAGCGGCGCCGCCAATCGCCGGAACTGCATGCGCGGGTGCAGGCCATCAAGGACTATCAGCAGCGCCGCTTCGCCGCCACTTACGATGACCTGTTGGCCAACCCGCGTTATCGCCCTGCCGCGCGCTTCTTTTTGGACGAGCTCTACGGCCCCGAAGACTTCAGCCAACGTGATGCGCAGTTCGCCCGCGTGGTGCCTGCCCTGGTGCGGATCTTCCCGAACGACATCGTCGCCACCGTGGCCACCTTGACCACGCTGCATTCGCTGTCGGAGAGTTTGGACAGCGAGATGGGCGAGCACATCGCCAGCATCGACATGAATGCCAAGCGCTACACCGATGCTTGGCAAGCCACCGCGCGCAACGCCGACCGCAAAAGCCAAATTGATTTGATGCTCAGCGTCGGCAGCTCGCTCGACAAATTGACCCGCAAACCCCTGGTGCGCGCCAGCCTTTTGATGATGCGCGGCCCGGCGCGCGCGGCCGGTTTGGGCCAGTTGCAAACTTTGTTGGAAACCGGCTTCGAGGCCTTTCGTTCGATGAAAGGCGCGCAAGAGTTTTTGGACATCGTGCGCCAGCGAGAAACCGACCTCTGCGCTGCGCTGTTCAATCACCACATTGCGCAAGCTGACGCGGCCGATTTAGCGCTGCCCTGAAAGCTGCCGCGCAGCCGCAAGTCAACAGCGCTTGCCCGAATTCCCATGTTCCAGGAATCGCGGCAACTCTTGATTGCTTCAGCACTCCGCCCAGGGACGCGCATGTGGACTTGGCCATTGCCACAGGCGGTCAGTTCGATGCCACCAACGGGTTTGAATCGCCAAGCCACGCTGCATGCTGTGTGGCACCTCGCGACAGAGCACGCCACACAGCGCCCCACACAGCACCCCAAGCGCGCGACACACCCCATTCACGCGCGAACTACTTCACCGGCAGCACTCGCATTCCCAGCGAGCGGCCACCGCTGCGGTCGAGCACTTGGATGGTCGCTTGGCGCGGTTTGAAGCCTTCGGGCAGCACCAAGTTGCCACGCACCACTTCATGCGCGCCCATGGCGACGCCGACTTGCTGCGGGCTCAGCGCGGTGTCAACGCCGCGCGCCGACACTCCCGCCACCACGAACTGCACCACACCGTTCACCGGCGTGCTTGGGCCGCGCTCACGTGTGAGCACCACGTCGTAGGCCACACCACCGGCCTTGGCCACGAACTGTGCTGCGCGCACTTGCACCTTGCCACCGCGCGGGTCGGGCGGCAAGGCGGCCACCAGAGCCGCCATGTCAAGGCGCAAGCGATCGTTGGCCGCCGCAATGCTGCTGCGTTCTTCGGCCAGCTTCTTTTTGTCCGCCAACGCGGTTTGCAGTTGCCGGGCGTTCTCGGTCAGCTCACCCTGAAGGCGCAGCCGCGCGGCGTCGGCACCCTCAAACGCCGTGCGAAGCGTTTGAGATTCTGTGGCTGACAAACGTGGCGCCAAGTAGCGTTCCTGAACAAAGACCACCGCGGCTGTGCCCAGTGCTGTTCCTGTGAGCAGCAGCACAAACCAACGCGGCACCCGTGCGCGCGAGCGGCGGCCACGGTAAGAGTCGAAGGGAATGGGTTTGCTTGAACCGAGCATGAAGGCGACGCAGGTGCGCTGAAGTTGAAGGCCAGCGTACAACCACCACGATCACAGCTTGAAACACGGTGTAGCTGGCCTTGCGATGACCCGAGGGTCGAAGTTCAAGCGTTTGAATCGCCCAGCGCGCGCATCAACTCCTCACTGCGCGCGCTCCACCCCACGATGGCCCCTTGCGCCGTCAGCATCGCCAGCGTGGCGGCTTTGAATTCGGGGAAGTAACTTTCGGTGGCGTCTTCGACCACCAAACACTCGTAGCCGCGGTCGTTGGCTTCGCGCATCGAGGTTTGCACGCAGACTTCAGTGGTCACGCCGGTGAACACCAAATGGGTGATGTCTGCGACCTGCAAGCGCTCATGCAGGCGGGTGTTGTGGAACATGCCCTTGCCGGGCTTGTCGATGACCCACTCGTCGCCCACGGGTGCCACGGCGTCGATGATGGCCGTGCCGGGTTCGCCGCGCACCAGCAGGCGGCCCATGGGGCCAACGTCGCCTATGCGTAATTTCGGTAAAACAAGTGGGCTTTGCGGATCAGCGCGCAAGCGTTTGGCGGGCGGGCAGTCAGACAAATCTGGTGCGTGCGATTCGCGCGTGTGCACCACCGGCCAGTCGCGTTCGCGCCAAAATTTCAGCAAGTTTTGGATGGGCGCGATGGCGCTGTGCAAGCGCGTCACGTCGTTGCCGAGTGACGCTCCAAAGCCGCCGGGCTCCACAAAATCGCGCTGCATGTCGATGACGACCAGCGCGGTTTTACCCAACGCAAACCGGTAGGCAAAAGGCGTCGCGGGAACAGAAATCAAATTCATGCGGCTTGCTCGGCGTGGCCGTGGCCGTGGCCATTGCTATGGTCGGCACCGCCCATGTGCGCGCCGATCACACGGCGGTCGGCGTTGGCGGCGGTGGTTTCAAACACGATGCGGCCTTCGCTCATTACCGCAATGCGGTCGCTGAGCTTGAGCAATTCATCGAGGTCTTCGCTTACCAACAACACCGCACCGCCCTGCGCACG
>JANPNT010000472.1:0-4228 GCA_031427655.1 Burkholderiales bacterium | reverse complement strand
GCAGCGCGACGGGCTCGCGGCTTGAACAAGTCTCGTGCTTGAATTTTTCGCGCTTGAGTGCTTCGTTACGGCAGCAGAGCTACCGCACGCTCGCCTAAGCAGCGCCCACCAAGCTGCGCGGCTTGAACAAGTCTCGTGCTTGAATTTTTTGCGCTTGAGTGCTTCGTTACGGCCGCAGAGCTACCGCACGCTCGCCTAAGCAGCGCCCACCAAGCTGCGCAGCAACGCGGCCTGCAGCACGATCAAGCGCTTGTCGCGCTGCGACGCGCTGCCTTCCAACCGTTCCGCCAAAGCCGCGGTCGGATGACTTTCACCGGCCAACCGGAAATACACCGGCACACCCGCTTGCGCTCTGATTTTTTTCACCAAATCCTCAGACATGCCTTGGCATTCAACGGCGTCGTACAGCCGACCCAACATCAGCGCCAGCCGCCGCAGCTCGGGCATCGAACTGCCTGCATTCAAGCGCGGTCGGATGCGCGCCACGTGGGCACCCAGGCGGGTGGCGGCCAGGCGAAAGCAGGCCGCGTCGCCGTTTTCTGAGTCTGCCTTGACCAGCTCGCCATTGGTCTCGTTGGCGCACATCAGCCCCAACTGCTTGCCCTTGAGCGCGGCGTTGCCTTGACCTTGGCTGGCCGCGCGCAACAGCTCGCGTGCGGTGTCCAGGATGGCACCAGCCTCGTCGGGCGAAAGCGGATCGAAGTCGGTCTCGTCGTCAACACGAGCCGTTGTGATGGTGGCCATCTGATTTGATCGAGCGGCGAAGACCGAGTGGCGCAAGCTTGCGCGATAAGTTCAGTCTAAGCAGGCCGCGCGCAGCGGGCTTGATGCGCGTCAAGCGGAAGCGCGGGAACCCGGTGCGGCCAATGCCGGATGCGGCACCCGCGCCATGGCCACGGCCACCGCGCTGGCCAATTCTTCTCGGGTGTAGGGCTTGGGAAGCAAAGCCCAGCTCAGTGGCGAGTCGTGGTCGGCGTCGATCAACTCGCTGGAAAAACCCGACATCAAAAGCACAGCCAACCCAGGGCGCGTGGACCCTGCTTGCGCTGCCAATTCGGTGCCGCGCATGCCGGGGCCAAGCGCAATGTCGGTGAGCAACAAATCAAAGTTGGCATCTGACTCGAGCAGGCGCCACGCTTGCTCGCCGGTGGCCGCTTTCGTCACCACGCAGGCCATCGCTTTCAAAAAGGTGTCTGCGACTGCCGCCACCTCCATGTCGTCTTCGACCAGCAGCACTTTCAATCCGGCTGGCAGCGCGTGCCTCGCACTGGCACCGTCGCTGTTGATGCCGGCAATTTCATCGGCTTGCGGCAAATACAAAGTCAGCGTTGTGCCCACTCCAGGCGCGCTGTCAACCGTGATGGCCCCCTGCGACTGCTTGACGAATCCGTAGACGGTACTCAAACCCAAACCCGTTCCACGGCCCAATTCTTTGGTGGTGAAAAAGGGCTCAAACGCCCGCTCTTTCACAACTTCGGACATGCCACTGCCACTGTCCACGACACGCATCGACACATAGCGCTGAGTGAGGTGGGTCGATGAGTGCGCCGAACTCAAAGGGCCTGCCAGTTCTTGCTTGACTGGAATGGGCAACTGCACGCAGGCCTGCGCCACGAAGCGAAGCAGGCCGCCTTCGGGCATGGCATCGCGTGCGTTGATGGCCAGGTTCAGCAAGGCCGATTCAAGCTGCCCGGGGTCCACCAAGACAAGCGGGCAATCGGCAGCCACTTCAACGGCAATTCGGATTCGCTGGTCTACCGTGCGGCGCAGCATGTCGGCCAGCGATTCAAGCAGAACGCTCAAGCTGACCTGCCGAGGTTGCAACATTTGGCGGCGCGAAAACGCCAGCAGCTTGCTGGTGAGTTCAGCGCCGCGTTGGGTGGCTCGCAGGGCCGAGGCGATCAGGTGTTGACCCCATTCATGACCGCCCATTGGGGGCAGCTCTTCCAGCACTTGCAAGTTGCCTTGTATGACAGTCAAAAGGTTGTTGAAGTCGTGAGCGATGCCGCCAGTCAATTGGCCCACGCTTTCCAACCGCTGTGCATGGCTGAGCGCTTCTTCCGACTGCGCGCGTTGCAAACTGGTGGCCAACAAATTGCAAAGCGACTCTAAAAACCGAACCTCGTCGCCACCAAAACGTTTGGCTTCTTTCGATGCCACGGTGAGCGCGCCGATGATCTTGCCGCGATCGGTGAGCGCAACGGCCATGCCACTGGCCCAGCCAGCGCTGAGGTGGTTGGCCGGCACCTTGAAGCGCTGCTCGGTGGTGTAGTCGGTGACCACCACCGCCGATGTGGTGGCGCCGCTGGGGGCCGACACCTTCGGGGCGAGCAAATAGCCAGGCAATGTGTCGGGGTGGTTCGCCGTCAAGCTGCCCAAACCTGTGTCCGATGGGTCTTCGTGTGAATCAGCGCTCAGGACGTTAAAGCGGCTGACCACGCGAAAGTGCAGGTTGTTTGGCTCAATGAAGTGAACGAAAGCACTCTCCACTTGAAGCGCCTGTGCTGCGATGACCGTCGCTTGCTCAAGCACCACTTGAGTGTCACGCACGTCCACCGCCAAGCGCCCCAATTGCGCCAAATGCTCGCCGTAGCGGGCACGCTGCAGGGCTTGTTTCACGCGCGGGTAGTCGGCAATGCCGCGTATCGCTGCCACCACCAACGCCGGGCCCTGACCGGTAAGCGGGCTGAGGGAGATCTCCACCATCACCACCGACCCATCGCGCCGCTTGGCGACCAACTCCATGCCCGTGCCCATGGGCCGAGCGCGCGGTTGGTGGGCGTAGCCCGCGCGGTAGGCAGCGTGGCGCGGGCGGATGCTGTCGGGCACCAGCGCGTCGACGTTCAGCCCGACCAGCTCGTCTCCGGCGTAGCCGAACATGGTGCAAGCAGCAGGGTTGGCCAAGACGATGGTGCCGTTGCCATCGGCCACCAAATGCGCGTCGGGGTTGGCCGCGAACAGCGTACGGAAAATCAGGTTCTCGTCAACGCCCGCAGGCAGGGCTGCCGCCACAGCCATGGCCGGCGAAGCGGCTGAATCAGGCGCTGATGAGGGGGGCGTCACAGATTTGCCCTGCAACGATAAAGCGTCATGCCAACGCCATCACTGCCGGCACAAAGATGTAGCCCGCGCTTCGCACCGACTTGATGATCTGCGGGTCATCGGTGGCCACCTCCAGCTTTTTGCGCAAGCGGCCCACTTGCACATCGACCGTGCGGTCGAACGGTCCTGCTTCGCGGCCGTGTGTGAGCTCCAACAAAAAGTCGCGCGACAACACGCGGCCGGGGTGGCGCACAAAGGCGCACAACAACGAAAACTCGCCGCTGGTCAAGGCCACGTCGGCACCCGTGAGGTCGGTCAACGAGCGCGCGGCGGTGTTCAATTGCCAACCGGAAAAACCAAACCGCTCTGCTTTTTCGAGGGCAGCTGCCACGCCTGTGGAGGCGGGTTCACTTAAATCGGGCAGGTTCGTGGGGGTGGGCGGCAAAGCCTCTTGCGGCATCAGCCTGCGCAGCACGGCCTTGGTGCGCGCCAACAGCTCGCGCATGTCAAACGGTTTGGTCACATAGTCGTCGGCCCCCACCTCCAAACCCACCACTTTGTCGACCGCATCTCCCCTGCCCGTGACGATGACCAAGCCACAGCGCCAGTGCTCCCGCAGTTGCCGCGCAATCACAAAACCGTCCTCGCCAGGCAAGCCCAGATCCAACAGCACCAGGGCTGGTGGGTCGGTGTGCATCAGGTCCATCAGCGCGCGGCCGGTGTGCAATGACGTCACGCGAAAGCCATGCCCGCTCAGGTAGCCGGACAGCAGCGTGGTAATGTCTTTTTCGTCGTCTACGACGGCGATGTGCAAGGGAGTGTTCAAAGGGTGGTGCGGCATTTGAAGTTGCGGTGGAGGGCAAGCGCGCAACAGCCGCGACTCATCGCCAGCTTAGCAGCGCGAGCTCTTGGCGCAATGCGGGCAAAGACCTCTGACGCTCATGTTCCTGGAGCAAGTCCGCATGGCCTGATTGACCGATCAGTTGTTCAAATGGCGAAGCGACTGAAAATGACGAAAACGGGCCTCGGCAAGTTGCGGACGTTGCGGACGTTGGTGATGGGTGATGGGTGACAGACGACGCTGCAAGCGTGGCGAGTCAATAGGATTTTGAAATAACACACCGCCTTGTTTTCGAACAGCTTTTGGGCTTTGCGCAAAAGCACGACCTTCACCTTGTGCCCGAGG
>JANPNT010000471.1:0-1974 GCA_031427655.1 Burkholderiales bacterium | reverse complement strand
GCCCAATCTGAAGCGTGTCTGCACCCAGGAACAGGAAGGCCGCGAGGGCTGCGAGTCCCAGCACGCTGAGCACCCGCACATCCATTACAAAAGTCCAAAAGCGGTTCATCAAAGATTGATCATCAAGGCAGCCGCTCGGCGGACGTTGAATTTTAACTGCTGCATTTGCGCAGCAGGTTCCTCCCAGCGTGGCGCATTTCGCCAATTTGCCATGCGCAAAGCTTCACAGCAAACAATGTCCAGTTGGCTCGGGCTTGGCATTTTCATGGTGCGGCTGGAGCGATTGGCTTTGCCGCGCTTGCTTCGGTTGACGGCGGCGGCCCGGGCAATACCACTAACGCGAGGCGAGCGAACGGGTCGCCCAGCGTCACGCCCAAACAGGGCTTTTCGGCGGCTTGTGCGCGCTCGGCGGCGCACGCCACGACCAGCAGCGAGCTGACAGCTCCCACTGCGCCGGTCACCGTGCCCAGCACGCGCATGTCTTGCTCGATGTCGAGTTCTGCACCCAGCGCCAGTACGCTGCCGTGAAACTCGCCGCTTCGGGCGCTGTGTTGGTCGGCATCGCAGGTGATGGCAGCCACCGCACCGCCGCCAATCCGTGCCGCCATGAGCGCCTGCGTGATCGCTTGAGCCAGCACCTCGCTGGTCACGCGGCCAGGCGCATCGACCGATTTGTCGCGCATCTGCACTGCGGGTCGATGCAGGTGCGGCACCGGGCCTTCGGCGGCGGGGTTCAGCGGCCACGCGGAATCTGCCAGCAGCAACGCGGCAGCGGCCTCGCCGGGCATGCGCCCTTTGGGACGTTTCGAGGCGGTGAAAAGCTGACCGCTGCGCTCCAGCGCCTCCACCGCGGAGTCGCTCAACGTGCTGTGACATGCCGCGACGATGAGGGGCTCTTGATGGCCTTCACGCGTCAGGGTTTGCAGCAAGCGATCGGCGTGAGCCAGCAGCGCTTCGCCACTGCCTGCCAGTGCAGTGAGCACGAAACAAGCTTGAGAAATTGGCGCGTCGCCATTGACTCGAATCAGCTCGGCCGCGAACGCCAAACCCAGCTCCTGCTCAAATGCAGTCCAGTCGGCTGGCCAGCCCAACAGCACACGCACCTGCCTTGCCGTGGCTGGATCGCGGGGTGCGTTAAATGGCGCCTGCAACGGTTGAAAGCGATCAGCCCAAGGAGCCAACGCAGCCACCGCTTGCAGCAGAGGTTGCTCGAGGGCCGAAAGGGCTCGCCGCACATGCTCGGACGGGCTCCGCTCAGCCCACTCGGGGCGCTTGGCCTGCAGCGCAGCCAGCGGCGCTTCAAGCAAGGCGTCCAGTTCCCCGGTGGCACTGGTATCTAACGCCTTGATGCGTGCGGTCACCACGGGCAAGCCCTCGGCGTCGTCGAACTCTGTGTCAAGTGCCGGGCGCGGCGCACCTGCTTGCGCCGCCTCTTGCAATTCAGTCGCTGACTCGCCTGCCGCGCACACCAAATACGCACCCAGCAATTGCACCGTCGCGTGACGACGCTCCTCATCAGCGCCACCCCCCGCCGGCTTGGACGCGGCCGCACCGGTTGCAGCTGCCGCCGCGACCGAAGCTGCAAGAGCGGCTTGGCGTCGCGCTGCGCTTTGCCAAGCCCAACGCAACATCAAGGCCAGTGCAAACACGGTGAGCGGAAGCAGCGCCAAGTAGACGACGATGTCACGCGTATTCATGTCGTGCGAGGTGGCTTCCCAGCGCCACAAAACCGTCACCCACACGCCGCAGCTGATGAGCACAAACAGGGCCAAACCCTTGACGAAGTTGCTCACTCAAATGCTTTCATACGGCAGGCTGCAGCGACCACTCTGGGCCATCGCGGCGCCAGTGCGACGCTCGATTTAGCCCGAGCAAGAATCTGCAGCAAACTTACTGCAAACATCCCACAAACCGACATCAGTCGGTCGTTGGGGCCTGCGATGCCAGCAGCGTTAGCGGATCGGCGCCGATCAC
>JANPNT010000470.1:0-3850 GCA_031427655.1 Burkholderiales bacterium | reverse complement strand
CGCATCACGCTGCAACAACAGGTCAGTGAGCAGCTCAAAACACACTTCGGCGACAAAGTGTTCAACACCGTCATTCCGCGCAATGTGCGCTTGGCCGAAGCGCCCAGCTACGGTTTGCCTGGCGTGGTGTTCGACCCTTCGTCCAAAGGCGCGCAGGCTTTTGTGGAATTTGCCAAAGAAATGGTCGAACGCCTCAAAACACTCTGAAAACTGCGAATGCCGATTTCGACGAAGAGTTGTTATTGCAGCGAGACGACGCGCAACTGAAAGAAACTCCCCCGCGCAGATTTAAGACTTCATCAGCCTGTAGGCTATGTATGCGCTTGCTCACAAAGCGCGTCTACCGCTGCGGCCGACTTGCAGCCGACGTTCCCCCTGCCGCCCACACTCCTTTGGCCGTCGTCGCTGTCGTTGGCTCAAGCGACGGCCTGCTCGGCTTCGGTGAAGCGGGACACGTTTACCACCGGGCCAAATAATTCGCGTTTGACGGTCTCGTCTTCTTGATGTGCACCGGCAATCACCGTGCGTTCGTAAAAGTAGCCTGCACCCGGCCGCGCTCTGCCACCGGCGGTGATCTCCGTGCGCCCGGTTCATGTGGACGGGGCTGCCGTCAAAGCATGCGCAGCGCGGTCGTCCCAATGCAAGTGCACGGTCGCACCAGCCTCGGGGGCAGTCACTGCCAACACCTCCGCCAAGTCAGTCTGTACCACGACATTCCAGGTGCTCACCTTGATGCGCGTGAAGGAACCGAAATACTTCACCTCATGCACAACCCCGCTGACTTTGGCGTCGTGCGCCACGCTCAGTTGAATGCGCTCGGGGCGGAACCTCGCGCTGAGGTCCCCCGCAACTGCGCCGGTCGGCGGTCGGTCGCGCTGCCCAACTGCACCAGTTCCAGCGGCGCGTCGGCACGCTTGAGTCGTGCAGCTTTGGGCACCTTGCGCACTATCAACGAACAGGGCACGTTGACGCAAATACTCATGGGGAGAAACAAGGCGTGGTCTTGGAACATAGTGTTCACCGGCCGCTTCAAACACCACGTTCCAACTGGTGGGCGGCTTGTCTTTGAACAAAGCTGTACATCAACACGTTCCAGGCCCATTGGCAGGGCACGCCGTGATGAGTGTTGTTCTCAAAGTGCCAGGACGCTTTTTGCAGGCGCGCATCGACCTTTTTTGAAGCTTGGAGTCAAGCTGATGTTCAGCCGCGCAATTTTCTTCTCAAACCGGCAGCGGCTGAATTCGTTGAATTGCCGCGTGAGCAATCAAGCCGTCGGGGTCGCCGCGCGTCTGCTTGAACCCGTCACCTCACAGCAGCTTCGCGCAGCTTGCGCCCCACAAACCACACGCCCGCAGCCGTCAGCACAACGCACACGAACAGCGGAACCAGCACCTGCGCTGCACTGAAATCTTCGCCCTTCAGCACCCGCGTCATTAAAGTGTTTTGCGCCAGCGCCGGCACCCACAAATGCCACGCCGCTTCGCCGCCCAGATTGAACACCGTCACCAGCGGAAGCAGCGACACGCCCAAGATCACCACCGTGCTGTTAGCCTGCGCTTCTTTGAAACTTTTGCAGCGTATGGCCACCGCCATCAGCACAGCTGACAGCGCCGCCGCCAGCGGCAACAACACCACCAAAAACATCAGCGCCTCACGCAGGCCGAACTGAAACAAGGCTTGCAAGGTATCACTGCGCAGCAGCCACTGCGCGGGCAGAAAACTGAAGCAGCTCAACACCGCAATCAACATGCTGAGGCTGGCCACCGCGCCCCATTTGCCCAGCACCAAGGCCCAATGCAGCGCGGGGTTCATCAACAACGGCTCCAGCGAGCCGCGCTCGCGCTCACCGGCGGTGGTGTCCAGCGCGGCATTCAGCGCGCCGTAAAGCACCGCCATCAACACAAAGAAGGGCAGCATGCCTGTGACCTGCGTGGCACGGGTTTGAGTGCTGGCGAGGTCGCTTTCGTCCACCTGCACCGATTGCAAGAGCTCAGGCGACACACCACGCAAGGCCAAATTCAACGAGGCGCGTTCGCGGTTGAAGCCTTCCAGCAAACGACTCAGGCGGCCGGTGCCCGATTCGGCTTGCTTGTTGGCGCTGTCGCTGATGACCTGCAACGTGGGCACCTCGCCACGCAGCAAGGAAGCTTCGAAGTCGCGCGGGATCACCAGCACAGGGTCGGTCAAAGTTGAGGCGCGCAACTGCGCTTCGAAATCCAGCGGTGCGGTTTTGATTTGATAGGTCTGACGCTCCAGGTAATTCTGCAAAGTGGGTGCGTTGTCCATCCCTTGCACCACCACCTCGCGCTTCTCGGCGCGCGCCTCAAACGTGGCCACAAAGGCCGACAGCGCAATCAACACCAGCGGCCCCATCAGCACGCTGGACAGCAAGATAACCAGCAAGGTGCGGCGGTCGCGAAAAGCGTCTGTCCATTCCTTGCGAAAGACCACCACCGTGGCGCGCCAGGCCGTCATGAACGCGACCCGAACTGCGACCGCCACCACAACCACGCGGCGAGTTGCTCCACAATGATCTGTTGTGACATTTTTCACATCCCCACTTCTTGAACACCAGGAACCTCATCATGACCCAGCCGAGACGAATTTCACCAGCGCGTGTGTTGTGGTTGACGCTGCCGGTGGCGGTAAGTGCCGCTTTGGCGGCCTGCGGTGGCAACGACGACGAAGCGGTGGCCAGCACCTCTTGTTTGCAATCTACCAGCAGCGGCGGCGTGGTGGTGGGCTCGGGCTTGCCCGGTGACCCGGCGTTGCCCGAACCTTCATCGGGCTACAAGCTCGGTGCCAAACCGGTGAGCAGCAAAAACTACATGGTCGTCACCGCCAATCCGTTGGCTTCTCAAGCAGGTTGTGAAGTGCTCAAACAAGGCGGCAGCGCGGTCGATGCGGCCGTGGCCGTGCAAGCGGTGCTGGGCTTGGTCGAGCCACAATCGTCCGGCCTGGGCGGCGGCGCTTTCATGCTGCACTACAACGCCAAAACCAAAGCAGTGCAGGCCTACGACGGCCGCGAGCAAGCGCCCGCCGCCGCCACGCCCGACTACCTGCGCCACATCAGCGCCACCAATTTGGCCTATCCGTTGCCAGCGCCCGCCACGGCCACCACCGACGGTGCGGCCTTCGGCGGTGTGCGCGCCAGCGGTCGCTCGGTAGGCACGCCTGGGGCAGTGCGCATGCTTGAATTGGCGCATCAAGACAACGGCAAATTGGCTTGGAACAGCCTGTTCGGCGCGGGAACCAAGCTCGCCACCGACGGCTTCAAGATCAGCGGCCGCATGGCCGACGCCATCGTTGCCAACAAAGCGGGCCTGCTGGTGGACGCCGAAGCCACCGCTTACTTCTACGGCCCCGGGCCCGACTACGCGCCCAAAGCTCTTGGCACGCTGTTGAAGAATCAGCCCTACGCCGACACCCTGGCTGCCATCGCCAGCGGCGGTGCCAATGCCATGCACACCGGGCCGATTGCGCAGGCCATCGTAGACAAAATCAAAGCCACCGTGGGCAGCGGCCCGACCGCCATCCCGCTCACACCCGGCCTGACCGAAATGAGCGACTTGGCCGGCTACAAAGCCGTGAAACGCACCGCCGTGTGCAGCAGCTACCGCAACAACATCGTTTGCGGCATGCCGCCGCCGTCCTCGGGCGGCATTGCCGTGGCGCAAACCTTGGGCATTTTGGAGAACTACTACATGGCCGGGTTCGCGCCCACCGCCATGGACAGCGAAGGTGGCAAGCCTTCGGTGTTGGGTGTGCACTTGGTCAGCGAAGCACAGCGCCTGGCCTACGCCGACCGCAACAAATACGTGGCCGACACCGACTTCATCGCCTTGCCCGG
>JANPNT010000469.1:0-21904 GCA_031427655.1 Burkholderiales bacterium | reverse complement strand
ATAAGCAAGAGTTTTTTATTATTTAAAGTCTTTTTATTTCTGCAAAACCAACTGTGTTTTGCACTGTATGCAGCGTCGTTGGCGATGACGAAAACATATCGCCCATTGTTGGCACCGCTGAAGTTGACCTATCCACAGTACGTGGTGATGATGGCGCTGTGGCAACACCGCGAGCTGAGCGCGGGCGCGCTGGCGCAGGTCGTGGCATTGGACTCCGGCACTTTGGTGCCCTTGGTTCGCAAGCTCATCGTTCAGGGCTTGTTGTTGCGTCAGCGCAGTGCCACAGACGACCGCTCGGTGCTGATCTCACTGACTGCAGCGGGCCGGGCTTTGCAACGGCGCGCACACACGGTGCACGCACATGTGGCGTGCAGCACACAGTGCGCTGCGCCTCAACGCCAAGCCATAACCCGTCAGCTGCAAGCGCTGCGCAATGCGCTGGTTGACCCAGTCTGAATTTCCAGCCCGTAGCCCATTAAACAGGCCTGGACTGTCCGCTTCGGCTCAACACTTTTGCGCAGAGCTTTCAGTCCACAGGTTAACCAAAACCGCACCCAAACCTCACCCAACCTCAACAACCTTTCACTCAAGGAAACTCCAATGAAACTGATGGACTACGGCCTCAAACCTATCGACTTCCAAAACCCCAGCAGCGTGCTGGACACGCACCATGCCAGCACCGCTTGGTCGCGACGCGGCTTTGTCATGACTTCGTTGGCGTCAGGTTTCGCAGTGGCTTCAAATCCGGTGTTGGCGCAGGCCATCGTCACCGACAGCAGCGGCTTGGTAGCCGGTGAAGTGAGCGTTGCCGTGGCGGACGGCAAAATTCCGGCTTATCGCGCCATGCCAGCCGGGACCGGCAAGTTCCCCGTGATCTTGGTGGTGCAGGAAATTTTTGGTGTGCATGAACACATCAAGGACATGTGCCGTCGCTTCGCCAAGATGGGCTACTACGCCATCGCACCCGAGATGTATGCACGTCAGGGCGACGTGTCGAAAATGACCGACATCGGTGCCATTTTGTCGACTGTGGTGGCCAACGTGCCTGACGCGCAGGTCAACGGTGACCTGGACGCCGCCGTGGCATTTGCCAACGCCAGCGGCAGCGCTGACACCACCCGCCTTGGGTTGGTGGGTTACTGCTGGGGCGGTCGTGCGGCTTGGGTTTACGCCCTTCACAACCCCAGGCTGAAGGCCGCCGTGTCGTATTACGGCTTGCTCGACGGTATGAAATCTCCCATCAAACCCAAAGACCCGGTCGACTTTGCGGCCGACTTGAAAGTGCCCGTGTTGGGCCTTTATGCGGGGATCGACAGCTTCGTCAAACCTGCCGTCATCGACCAAATGCGCAGCAACCTTGTCAAGTCAGGCAGCGGATCACAAATCGTAGTGTTCCCGAACGTAAACCACGGCTTCAATGCCGACTATCGGCCCACCTACGACAAAACCTCAGCCGCCTATGCCCAGAAACTCGCAAGCGACTGGCTAAAGGAACGCGGCGTCTGACGCGCCACCCCTGCGAAGTTCCAACTCACCACCAAGAGACAACAAATGAACACTTTTTCCTTCCCAAAAGCTTTGCCTTTCTGCGCGATCGTCAGTGCAGCAAGTTTTTTCTGCACGCCCGCGTTTTCGCAGGTCGATCCCAGTCAGATGGTGGACGCCTTCCAAAACGCCGGTGGCACATTCGAGGGCTTTCGAAGGTCCGGTGCCAAGGGCGTCTGTGCCACAGCTGAGTTCATCGGCAGCGCCGAAGGACGCGCGCTGTCAATCGCCTCAGCGTTCAGCGGAAAACCAATACCGGTGATTGCTCGGTTTTCAATCGGCGGCGGCAACCCCAAGGCGACAGACAACGCCAAAACCCAGCGAAACATGGCATTGCAGTTTGACTTGCCCGGCGGTGAAAGCTGGCAAATGGGCAACATCTCGGCCCCGATATTTGGCGCGTCAACACCGCAGCAGTTGCTGGGACGACTGATGTCGCTGAGGCCGGATGCAGAAACAAAAAAACCCGACGCCGCCAAAGTCAAAGAGTTTGCTGATGCCAACCCTGATGTCTTGTTGCAAGGCAAATACTTCGCCGGTCAACCGGTGCCAGCCAGCTTCGGCAAGGTCAATTTTTGGGGCGTGCATGCCTTTGCCTTTGTGAATACCGCGGGCACCAAGCAGTTCGGCAAATGGGTCTTCGAACCCGTGGGCGGAACGCAAAGCCTGAGCGATGACGAAGCGAAAGCCAAAGGCCCCGAGTTCTTATTCGACGACCTGCGCCAGCGCGTGGCCGCAGGCGTAATCGCCTTCGACTTCAATTTGCAATTGGCTCAAGCAGGCGACAGGCTGGACAGCGCTGTGACGCCACTGCCGGACGATCGCAAGAAGGTCACTCTGGGTCGCCTAACGATCAAGGCAGTCTCGCCCGATTCCACCGGCGCCTGCTTGACGATCAACTTCAACCCCATGGTGCTGCCTAAGGGTATCGAACCCTCAGCCGACCCGATGCTCGCAGCGCGCGCAGCGCCGTACGCCGTCTCACTCGGTCGCCGGTTGGTCGAAGGCCCCAAACAGTAAATCTTCAGACCACCGCCAAACACGGGGGGAAAAAGCCACTTCGTCGGTGACGGGGTGGCTTTTCTATTGGAATTTGCCTGCCGGCTGAGCTAACGCAAGTCCTATCTTTCTCGGCAATCACGCGCAAGCGAAGGGCGCGTCTTCAGTTTCAACCTCAGCGCTAACGAACGAATGGAAAGCGCCTGCCTTTGGTTCAGACAGTCGACCCTTGGCAGCTTCGAAGGACCTTGCAAGGTTCGCTTTGATCTTCTGCTGCACGATGGCTTCAAGTTGCGGAGTCAGGCTGACATTCATTCCCATGACGATTTCCTTCAGCGCTGCTTTCGCGGAAATTCCACCGCACCGATTGCTGTCCAAATTTGACATTTACCGTGAGAAAAACAACGTACTCATTTGTCTCAATCGGCGTGCCTGTTGAAGACTCTCAAGCAGCAAGGATCCTCCACGCGCCGAAGCAGCCACGTTACCGATCCGCACCCGGCGTGATGCGACGCTCCACCAAGTTGAACAAACCCTGCAAGCCCAGCGCCAACACTGCCGCGGGCACCGCCCCGGCCAACATGGTTTGCGTGTCGTTCACCGCCAAGCCCGACACGATGCGTTCGCCGAAGCCGCCTGCGCCGACGAAGGCGGCCAAAGTGGCGGTGCCTACGTTGATAACTGCCGCGGTTTTGACACCGGCCAACATCACCGGCGCAGCCTGGGGAAGCTGCACGTGCAGCAGGCTTTGCCAGCGCGTGAGGCCGAGTGACGATGCGGCTTGGGCTTGCCCAGCGGACACGCCTTTCAGGCCTGCGCAGGTGTTGCTGACGATGGGCAGCAAGGCGTAGATGAACAGGGCCAACAACGCGGGAATCAGGCCGATGCCGCCGACGATGGCGATGAGGAAACTCAGCAGCGCCAACGACGGCACGGTTTGCATGACGCCAACGGCGCCCAACAACCAACCCGAACTCGCAGGCCAGCGCCACGCCGCAAAACCCAAGGGCACACCAACGACGACGGCCATGGCGAGGGAGCCGAAAACCAGCAGCAGGTGTTCGAGGGCGAGCTTGCTGAAGTCAGCTGCAAACAGGCGCTGCATGAAGCTGAGGCGTGCTGTGGGTGCACTCGTTGTGGCGGTCGCTGCGCTGGCTAAAAAACGCTTCGCGACGTCTGCAAAACTCTGCCCGCTGACTTCCACTTCCCCGTTCATCGCGATCATTTGCGCCGCAGTGAAGCGGCCTTCCAAACTGCGCAGCGGTGTTGGATCAAACGAAGTTCGCATCAGCAGCACGGCGTCGTATTTGGGGAAGAAGTTCAGGTCGTCTTGCAGCACACGCAGTTGATAGCTGCCTACTTTGGCGTCGGTGGAATAGATGTCGATGAGGTCTACTTTTTTGCCTTTGATGGCGTCGTAAGCCAAACCGTGGTCGAGACCTGAAGGCGCTGCAAACGGCAATTTGTAGGCCGCCTTCAACGCAGGCCAACCGTCGGCTCGGGCCAAGAACTCATGCGAAAGGCCCAAGCGCAAACCTGCGGCCTCGGCGCGCACCAAATCAGAAATGCTTTTGATGCCGAGTTGCTGCGCGGTGACGTCGAGCATGGCAAGGGCGTAGGTGTTGTTGAAGCCCAGCGGCACGGCCGCTTTGAGGCCGCGCGGTACGAGCCAGGTGTTCAGCTCGGCCAAGCTCGGGTTGCCTTCGCGCTTGAGCAATTCGCGCACGATGGTTCCGGTGTATTCGGGGTAAATGTCGACCGCACCCGATCTGAGCGCCTGTTCCAAGATGCCGGTGTTGCCCAGGCCTTGCTTGTGTTCGGCTTTGATGCCTTGCGCGCCGAGCGTTTGGGTGATGATTTCACCGAGCACGTACGACTCGGTGAAGCGTTTGGAGCCGACGGTGACTTTGTCGGCAGCGAATGCGGTTGCGCCGCAAGCCACAAGCAGGCTGGCAAGCATGCGACGCCAAGTACTCATGTGTTCAGCACCTCCGGGTTGATCGGCGATGGCGGACGGCCCGCATTCGGGCCGCAGCCCAACGCAGCAATCAAGTTGTCCGCTGCCAAATTGGCCATGGCCATGCGCGTGGCGATAGTGGCGCTGGCAATGTGCGGGGTGAGCACGACGTTGCTGAGTTTCAGCAGCTCAGGATGCACCGACGGCTCGCCTTCAAACACATCAATGCCCGCCGCTGAAACTTGCCGGGTGGCCAGCGCGTGGGCCAATGCAGCGTCGTCGACGATGCCGCCGCGTGCGATGTTGGTCAGCGTGGCGGTGGGCTTCATTTGCGCCAGCTCGGCGGCACCGATGGCGTGGTGCGATTCGGCTGAATACGGCAGCACCAAAACCAAGTGATCGGCCTGTTCCAACAGCGCTTGTTTGCTGACGTAGGTGGCCCGGCACTCGCCTTCCAGCGCGTCGCTCAAGCGCGAGCGGTTGTGATAGATCACCTTCATGCCAAAGCCGTGCGCGCCGCGTTTGGCAATGCCTTGGCCGATGCGCCCCATGCCCAAAATGCCCAAGGTGGCGCCGTGAATGTCGCTGCCGGTGAGTTGGTCGTAGGACCACTTTTTCCAATCGCCGCGACGCAGATAAATCTCGCCTTCGGTGATGCGGCGAGCGGCGGCCATCATCAAGGCGAAGCCGAAGTCGGCCGTGGTTTCGGTCAGCACGTCAGGCGTGTTGGTGCACAGCACACCGCGCGCGGTACAGGCCGGCACGTCGAAGTTGTTGTAGCCGACCGCCATGTTGGCGACCACGCGAAGTTGCGGGTTGGCGTCTAACAGTGCGGCATCGATGCGAACGCTGCCGGTGGTGAGGGCACCGACTTTTCCTTGCAAGCGCTGGGTGAGTTCGGCTTGGCTGAGCGCGAGGTCTAAGGGGTTGTCATCGACCTCAAAAAACTGACGCAAGCGTTCCACCACTGCGGGAAACACGGCGCGGGCGACGAGTATTTTTGGTTTCATAGGGAAGCAGCTTTCAACGGAACCAGATCAGGGTCATCACCCCAAACAACGGCAGCAGTACGCAGCACGACCATGCCATGTAGCCAAAGAAACTGGGCATGCAGATGCCACGGTCTTCGGCAATGGCTTTGACCATGAAATTGGGCGCGTTGCCGATGTAGCTGTTGGCACCCATGAAAACCGAGCCTGCGGAAATGGCGGCCAAAGTGGGGGCCAAAGTGGTCATCAGCAATGTGGCATCGCCACCCGCCAAATTGAAAAACACCAAGTAAGTGGGTGCGTTGTCGAGTAAGCCACTGAGGATGCCGCTGAACCAAAAGTAGGCCCACGGCAAGGGTTGTCCGTCGGGCCCGGTCAGCGCACGGGCCACGGCCGCGAAGGCACCGCCCTCGCCTGCCTTGAGCATGGCCAACACCGGCACCATGGTCAGGAAAATACCGATGAAGAGCTTGGCCACCTCCGTCATAGGGGCCCAGGAATAGTGATTGGCCGCGCGCACACCGACTGGGGTGATGGCCAGTGAAAGGAAGGTTACGCCCACCAAGGCCACATCACGCAGCAAGGACGGCAGTGCCACTTCAGTGCCGTACACATTGAATGAAATGCCGGGCTTCCAAGTGCCGCTCATCAACACCAAACACATCACCAGCAGCAGCGGCAAGAAGTTAATGGCACCGTCCAAACCAAAGCTGGGCGTGTCGGACGTGGGGTCGACTCGGGTGACGCCTTCGCGTCGGTAATGCCAGGTGTCGATGACGAAAAAAATGGCCAGCAGCGCACTGATGAGAAACAGCGTTTCAGGAAAGATGTGCTTCGCGGTCCAGAAAAAATCGACGCCTTTCAGGAAGCCGAGGAACAAAGGCGGGTCGCCCAGCGGCGTCAACGAGCCGCCTGCGTTGGACACGATGAAGATGAAAAACACCACCACATGCGCCAAGCTTTTACGGTTGTTGTTGGCGCGAATGAGCGGCCGTATCAACAGCACCGATGCGCCGGTGGTGCCCATCACGCTGGCCAGCACCGCACCGATGGCCATGATGGTCACGTTGAGCGCAGGGCTGCCGTGCAAGTTGCCGCGCACGTAAATGCCACCCGAAATGGTGAACAGCGCGGTGAGCAAAATGACAAACGGCAGGTACTCGCTGAGCACGGTATGGACCGCGCTTGCGGCCCAGGCGGCAGCGCCGAACACAAAAGCAAACGGCAGTGCCAACGCCAAGACCCACGCGGCCGCGAGCTTGCCGAAGTGGCGGTGCCAAAGCTCCGGCGCTGCCAGCGGAAGAATGGCAATCGACAGCAACATGCCCGCGAACGGAATGCCCCACCAAGCCGAGAACTGGCTGCCGTCGATTTCTGCGGCTTGGCTAGCGACCGGCCACAACAGCAGCGCAGCCAGCGCCGCGAAAAACCTCATTCCAAAAACCGAGTGAAGCTGGTCACGGCTTCACGCTCTGTGGTCAAGGTGTTGGCCACGGCCGAGGTGTCGGCGTAGCCCAGCGACATGCCGCACACCAAGCGGTGTTCAGCCGGTGCGCCGAGGTGCGGCAAGATGATGCGGTGGTATTGGTTGAAGGCCGCTTGCGGGCAGGTGTCCAGGCCGCGACCGCGCGCCGCCACCATCAGGCTTTGCATGAACATGCCGTAGTCAAGCCAACTGCCTTGCTGCATGACACGGTCGATGGTGAACATCAGGCCTACCGGGGCGTCGAAGAAGTCGTAGTTGCGGCCGTGCTGCGCGTGCATGCCGGCTTTGTCGGTTTTCACCAGGCCAAGCAGGCTGTACAAGTCCCAGCCCACCTTGCGGCGCCGTTCAATGAAGGGCGACTGCCACTGCGTTGGGTAATAGGCGTAGTCCTCGGTGTGGGTGGCGGCCACCGCAGGGTCGTTGTGCACGGCTTGCAGTTTGTGCGACAGCGCCAGTTTGGATTCGCCTGTCAGCACCCACACATTCCAAGGCTGGGTGTTGGTGCCTGAAGGCGAGCGGGCCGCCACGCGCAGGATGTCTTCAATCACCTTGCGCGGCACGGTCTGGGGCAAGAAGGCGCGCACCGAGGCGCGTGAGGTGATGGCGGCATCTACCGTTGCAGCGGCGGCCGTGGATGTTTCAGAAATGTGTATGTGATCGGGTGCGGACATCGGTGCTTGCCTTGCGAGTTCAAAAAACAAAGCGCATTGTTTCATTCGGCAGCGGCGCGTTTCTTGAATTTCGCTGGCTCGTTTGTCATCTCACTGGCCAGCTTCAAAGTGTTGAAGTGAATGGCCACCGTGTCGGCAATGTTCTTGCCGTAACCACCCGCCATCGACACCGCCGTCGGAATGCCGCGTTCTTGCGCTGCGCTGAAGACGCGGCGGTCGCGTTCGGCCAAGGCGGCGAAGGTCAGCTTCAAGCGGCCCAAGCGGTCGCCTTCATGCGGGTCGGCACCGGCCACAAAAAAGATCAAACCCGGCAAAGCGTCTCGATGGTGGTGCCAAAGTGCTTCGAGCGCGGTGTCCAGTGCGCTGAGGTATTGCGCATCGCCACAACCGTCGGGCAAATTCACGTCCAGGTCGCTGGCTTCTTTGCGAAACGGGAAGTTCTTTTCGCCGTGCAAGGACAGCGTGAACACGGTCGGGTCGTCGCGAAAGATGGCGGCGGTGCCGTTGCCTTGGTGCACGTCCAAATCAATCACCGCCACACGCAACAAACGGCGATGTTGGCGGTGCGACTCAGCCTGCATCAGCCGCGCCGCCACGGCCACGTCGTTGAACACACAGTAGCCTGAACCTTTGTCGGCGTAAGCGTGGTGGGTGCCACCGGCCAAATTAGCGCCAACGCCATCGCGCAGCGCAGCCCGCGCCGCAGCCACCGTGGCACCGACCGAGCGGCGCGCGCGTTCGACCATGCGGGGGCTCCACGGAAAACCGATTTCGCGCTGTTGTGCGGCGCTCAGCAAACCCTCCGCGACATGGCTGACGTAGGTCGGGCTGTGCGCGAGGGCCAATTCGCCGTCACTTGCGATGGGCGCTTCGCAGAGGTGAATTTCAGGCAACTCGGCTTCGACCCGTTCGCGCAGCAAACGGTACTTGCTCATGGGAAAGCTGTGACCTTCGGGCAGGGGCAGCACAAAGGTGTCGGAATGAAATGCTTGCATCGGCACCGATTGTGCCGACCGGTGAATAAAAGCGCGGTTTAGAGCTTGTCTACCAATTTGCTGCACTGCAACAAAAACAGCTTGCTTTCCATTCGGGACTCCCTACAATCACGTCTATGTTGCACTGCAACATAAATGCAGTTAAGACCTCTTTCAACACACCGGAGAATAAACATGATGACTACCGAACAAATGATGGCCGCCCACAAATCCAACATCGAAACCCTACTTGGCTTGACCAGCAAGGCTTTCGAAGGCGTGGAAAAACTGGTTGAGCTGAACCTGCAAGTCGCCAAAGCAGCGATGAGCGAAATGGCCGATACCGCCAAGGCCACGCTGTCTGTAAAAGACGCGCAAGAGCTGATGGCCCTGCAAGCCGGCATGCTGCAACCCGTGGCCGAAAAAGCCGCTGCTTACAGCCGTCACCTGTTCGACATCGCTTCCAGCACCACCGCCGAAGTGACCAAAGTGGCCGAGTCCACCGCGGCCGACGCGCAGAAAAAATTCATGACGATGGTCGACACCGCCACGAAGAACGCGCCTGCGGGTTCAGAGAACGTGGTGTCGTTGGTGAAGTCGGCCGTGGCCGCTGCCAACAACGCATTTGACGGCGTGCAAAAAGCCGCCAAGCAAGCCACCGACGTGGCCGAAGCCAACTTCAATGCGATGTCGGCCAGCGCTGTGAAGGCATCGAATGCTGCGACCAAATTTAAGCGCTGAAACACTAAAGCTTCAAAATGAAAACGGCCCGGTGGAAGCACCGGGCCGTTTTTTTATGCGCGCATTCTGAGAAAACCAGAACATAACTTTGCAAACTTTGCCGGGTTTGCTTGTCCTCCCGAGCGCACCATCGACACCTTGCTTGAACTGTCACCACGCGCATCAGGATTCCCCGCATGAACAATGCCGCCGCCATTGCCGCCCATCGATTTGGTTTGGGTGAAGCGACGCTCACAGCCGTGCAAGGCGACCCCAAAGCTTGGCTGTTGGCGCAAATTGGCCCTGCCGATGTGGCGCGCGGTGAAGGCCTGCTTACCACCGACCAAGCCGTGGCCCACGTCACAGCCGAGGCCGAAAACCGCCGCATGGCCAAGAACCCGCCGCCGGGCATGACGGCCGAGCAGGTGCTGGCCAGTCACTACCGCGAAGTGATTGCCGCCGACGTACGCTCGCGCTTCAACACCGCGGCACTCACGCAGCGCCCATTTGCCGAAAGACTGGTGTGGTTTTGGGCCAATCACTTCACCGTGTCGCTCACCAAAGGCAGCGTGCGCGGCTTGGTGGGCGCATTCGAGCGCGACGCCATTCGGCCCTTCATCGCGGGCAGCTTTGAGCAAATGCTGGTGGCGTCCATTACGCACCCGGCCATGCTGCGCTACCTGGACAACAACCAGTCGGCGGGACCAAATTCAGCGCTGGCGCAGCGCGCCGCCAGGCGGGCGCAAAGCTCGTCGGCCGACGTGACAGAACAGCGTCGCACCGTTGGTCTGAACGAAAACCTGGCGCGCGAGTTGCTGGAGTTGCACACCTTGGGCGCAGCAAATGGCCGAACCGAGCAACTGGACGGTTACCGACAAGCTGACGTCACGGCCCTCGCATCGGTGCTGACTGGCTGGCGCGTGGGGCAACAAACCGATGCCACAAGCCGCTTCGACGCGGCGTGGCACGAGCCGGGCCGCAAAACCGTGCTGGGTAAAACCTACGAAGGCGGGCCCGAGGCTTTGCGCGCAGCACTGCACGACCTGGCCGAGCACCCGGCCACGGCGCGCTTCATTGCCACCAAGTTGGCGCGCCACTTCATCGCTGACGAGCCGCCTGCGTCCGTCATCGACAAATTGACTGCCGCCTACACGCGCAGCCACGGACAACTGAGCGAGGTGTACCGCGAGCTCATACGCAGCCCCGAAGCGTGGTCGGCCCCGACCGTGAAGCTGAAAACGCCCGAAGAGTTTGTGGTGTCGACCGTGCGCGTGCTGGGCCTCGGTAGCCTGAATACGAGGCTTGAAGACCGACCCGGCGCAGGGCTCTTGAACAACCCGGGCAGTGCCGTCAACACCCTGGGGCAGCGCCCGCACACTGCGCCCACACCCGCCGGCTGGCCCGACAAAGCCGCCGATTGGCTCGGGCCCGAAGCCGTGTGGCAACGCATGGAATGGGCCACCCGCGTGGCCGACCGTGTGGGCCGCACGGTCGACGCGCGCGCCTTGGCGTCCGCCAGCCTCGGGGCGCAACTCAGCGAAGCCACTCGCTCGCAAATTGAGCGCGCCGCCGACGGCCCGCAGGCGTTGGCGCTGCTGCTGATGTCGCCCGAATTTCAACGCCGCTGAAAGACGCAGCCATGACAAACACCACTGATTCAGCCCAACGCCGTTTGCTTCTCAAAGCCCTGCTCGCAGCCTCTTCGGCCCTGCCTTTCGCTAAACTGAGTTTTGCCGCCGTCGACAAAAGCACAGCCAAAAACCAGAAGCGCTTTGTCATGGTGGTCTTGCGCGGCGGCATGGACGGCCTGCAGGCCGTGCCTGCGGTCGGCGACGCTGACTTTGCTCCCGCGCGTGGCGTGCTGGCGCAATTCACGCAGCCGGTGTTGCCGCTTGACGGGACCTTTGCCTTGCACCCCAATTTGCCCCAACTGCACGCCATGTTTCAGCAGGGTGAACTGGGTGTGGTTCACGCAGCGGGTTTGGCGTACCGCGAGCGTTCGCACTTCGATGCGCAGCAGGTTCTTGAGTCCGGCAGCAGCCGACCTTATGAGCTGAATACCGGCTGGTTGGGGCGTGCCTTGGGTGGGCAAAACAGCAAAGGCTTGGCGCTGACCACCACCGTGCCCCTGGTGCTGCGGGGCTCGAATGCCATCGACACCTGGGTGCCGTCCAACTCGCCCGACCCATCGGTCGATTTGGTCAACCGCATGGAACGCATGTACAGCGCTGATCCAGCTTTGGCCGCAGCTTTGTCGCGTGCGCGGGCCTTGCACTTTGACGGTGCCATGACATCAAACGTCAGTGCCGACATGAATGCGCCTGGACGCGGCAACAACTTCAGCGTGTTGGCTGCTCGCGCCGCCGAATTCTTAGCCCAAACCGACTGCCCGCAAGCCGCTGTGCTGGAGCTGGGCGGCTGGGATACCCACGCCAACCAAGCCAACCCCAACGGCCCATTTGCCAACAACATGCGTCAGTTGGACAGCGGTTTGGCCGAATTGCGCGCCGGCTTGCTGCCCAGCGGCACTTGGCAAAACACGGTGGCGGTGGTGGTGAGCGAATTTGGCCGCGAAGTGGCCATGAACGGCACCCAAGGCACCGACCACGGCACCGGCGGAGTGGCGTTCGTGCTGGGCGGTAAGGTCAATGGCGGCCGGATTTGGGGCGAGTGGCCGGGCTTGTCCAAGAAAGACCGCTTCGAAGGCCGCGACCTGCGCATCACCACCGATATCCGCAGCGTGCTGAAGGGCGTGCTGTCCGATCACCTGAACGTGTCTACGCGAAGTCTGAACGCTGACGTATTTCCGGGCGGTGAAGCCTTGAAAAGCTTGACGCTTTTCAGGGCTTGATCAGACCAACACGCGTCACTGCGTTTGAGTTGCCGACGTCAGCACCACATTCGGAATGGGAGTGCATTCACCCTGATTCGAAAATAATGTGATCGCCACGCAAGGCGCAAGCGCTGGGTTAGCGATGGGAGCCACGGTGTTGGTGCCTGTCGTGACGGAGCCGAACACAGCCAGGCGGGCGTCAAACGAAGGGTTACTCACCAGATTGAAATAGAACTGCGAAGGTGCTTTCAGCGACTGGTTGGACTCGGCCATGCCGATGGTCCACTGGAGATTAGACAGGCCGTTGTTGAACTCCAAAGCGATGCTTCCGTCGTTCAGGGGCTTGATTCCAGGGATGTTGGCAAAGGTCGCATCGCCCGAAATTTTTTCGCCGTAAGCCCCACCTTGAATGAACGAGCTGGTCACCACATGAATGCGCGTGCTGTTGTAGAACCCGGCATTCACGTACTTCAAAAAGTTGTCGACCGTGATGGGCGTTTTGTCCGGTGCGAGTGTGACCACCAAGCTGCTGTTAATGCCCGCGTTGTTGCTGAAGAACATGGTCACTTGCGGCATCGGCACGTTGAACGAAACCGTTGACGTCACAGCATCACTGGAGCGCTTGAGAGCAAATTGCGCCGGGCCAACTGCCGAAACGGTGCATTGAAAAAAGGCTGTTGAGGCGCTGCTGACGTAAGTGCCGCTCGTGCTGAGGGCCACGTCCTTGCAACCAGTTGCCGTGACCACAAGCTTGTCCACATTGGCCCCGTTCACGGTCAGTGTGAGCCGCTTGCTGTACATCGGTGAGTCGTTGGACGCGCCGGTGATCGCGATGCCGTCGGCGCTGCCACCCGCCGCCGCGCCACCACCGCCTCCACCGCACGGGCTAAGAAAAAAATGTTGCAGAAACGGCCAAAGCCAGATGCGGGCGGAGGGGAAAGCGGGATGCGATGTTCATAGGTTCGAAGTTCGAGTTGAATGGAGCGCCAAGGCACGGCGTGTGCTGTCTACAGCGTATCAAGTATTCGGGACGCAATCCATGCAACACCCCAGGACAAGCGAGACGTTGAACCTGTAAATCGCACTTTCCATTCGATTGAGGGGGCGTTGACAGCGACTGTCGGGAGGCGGGCCGCGCTGCGGTGAGATCGGATACGGCAATGTCCTACGTGGACGCTAACGAAAACGAAGTGAAATCTAAGCGTCGCAATCCTTTCTTTGGTGCCATGCAAAAAACTCTGCTTGCTTACGCTGCCACCACCTTGGTCATGGTGGCGATTGACCTGGTTTGGTTGGGCCTGATCGCCAAACCGCTTTATCAGCAAGGCATCGGTCACCTGATGGCGGCCGAACCCAAACTGGCGGCGGGCGCGGTGTTTTATTTGCTCTATCCGGTGGGGCTGATGGTGTTTGCGGTGATACCCGGCGCGGCATTGGGTTGGGGCGACACCGCGCTCAAAGCGGCGATGTTCGGCTTTTTTGCCTACGCAACGTATGACCTCACCAACTTGGCAACCCTGAAAAATTGGCCACTCAGCTTGGCCTTGATCGACATGGCCTGGGGCACTGGCGTCAGCGCCGTGGCGGCTTTGGCAGGTCGATGGGCTTACCAGGCCGCTTGAGCTTCACAGCTTCTCGTCGCCGCAGCGGGACGCATCGCCTTTTTGCGTTTCGCGCAGTCGGCTTGCTATTTCATCCGCCAAGCGCGTCACGGCTCGGCGATGGCTCGCGGCAAGGGCCAAAACGGGTGAGGCGCTGGCGTCGCTCAACGCGGCTTCTTGAATCACAGCGTTGCATCTCAAGGACACCGAGCCTGAGCTGGCCGACCACCGTGCTTCCAGCCTCACTTCACGGCCAGGCACAGACTCCCACCGCGTGATGTCAACCGTCATGCGCCAGACAGCTTCCTTTACGCCCTGATCCCAAGGCGCTCGGCCACCCCAGCCGTGGGTCCAGCGATCCGCCAATGCGCTTTGCAACTCACTGCGCAGCGGCGCTGCCCAGCGTTCTTGCTCCAGAAGGCTGAGTGTGTCGTCGGCATTGCGCAGCAACCACTGCGGTTGGTCCACTTGGGGCGGCACGGAAACCGGGGCCAATGTAAAAGCGAACCCGGGCACCACGGGCATGGAACGCGGCGTACTTTGCATCGACAGCAAACTGTGAAACCGGATGGGCGGGGTGGCTGAACAAGCGGTGAGTTGCAGGCACAACGCAAACAGAGCGGCCAAAAGCGAAAGTCGGCTCAGAGTGAATTTCATGGCGCTCGTTTGTGGGTGGTCGTGTCTGGCATGGCAGGCTGCAAGGCTTGCACCGGCGCGTCGGCTGGCTTGCCTCGCACCACTGCCTCAGGGTGCAGCTGGAGGTAATCCGTCAGTACCCGCATCGACTGCGCGGCGCGTTGCACTTCCAACAAAGTTTGCTCGACCTGGCGCTGCACCGGGGCGTTCTCGTCGAGCAGAGTGCGATCGATGCGCTGCATCGCCGCTTGTGCGCTGTTCAAGGTGCGCTGCACTTCCGTGAGCGTGGTTTGCACACCCACCAAAGCTTTTTGCGCTTCGGGCGTCAAACCGCCAATCGAAGCCACGGCCGTGTTGACTTGGCCCAGCGTGGTTTGCACCGCGGTGGCAATGTCGAGGAAGGGAATTTTGCTGAGCTTTTCGACGATGCTGGCGACTTGCGGTTGCAGCTCGCTCAAGGTGCCCGGCATGGTGGGCAAGGTGATGACGCCTTCGGCATCGGCCAGCAGCACCGCCTTGCTCTGCTTGGGCGACGGAGCCACAAAATCGAGCGCCACATAGAGCTGGCTGGTCAGCAAATTTCCGGTGCGCAATTGGGCTCGCAAACCGCTCTCAGTCAAGCGTTGCAGCAAGGCGAGGTTGCTTTCCGATTCAGTCGCGTTCGGCTTGCCAGGCACACCGCGCAGCTTGCCGAAACGCAGCGGGTAAATGTCGGCCGTGACCATCACCGGAAAGCGCTGGCCTGGCGCGCCTTGTTGCAAAGCAATGGAGCGCACGTTGCCAATTTCCACACCTAAAAAATCAACCGGCGCGCCGATCACCAAGCCGCGCACCGAGCCGTTGAACACCATGCGAAGCGACTGTGCTGCGCCGTCGGCTGGGGCCATCGCGCTGCGGCGGTCGCCGAACAAAATGAAAGCAGCGTTGGCTGCCGCTGGTGCCGCCCTCAAGGTGTCGGGCGCTTGCTCAAACGCCACACCACCCGCAATGACCGTCGCCACGCTTTGGGTGTTCAAGGTCAGGCCACCGGCGCTGACCGTGAGGTCCACGCCACTGGCATTCCAAAACCGCGACTGCGGCGTGACCAAGCGGTCGTAAGGCGACTCAATGAACACCTTCACCGACAGCTCGTCCTCATCGGGCAGCAAGGTGAAACCCACCACGCGGCCAACCGGCGTGCGGCGGTACAAAACAGGCGAGCCCACCTCAAGCGAGCCCAGGTTCGGCGCGCGCAAAACAAAGCTCCTTCCAGGCTCGCCGCGCAGCACAAAAGGCGGCACCTCCAGGCCAATGAACTGCCTGCGCGGCTGCGTCATCACGCCCGCGTCAACGCCGATGTAAGCCCCCGAAAACAGCGTGCCCAAGCCACTGACTCCGGCCAGCGCCACGCGCGGGCGCACCACCCAAAAACCGGTGTCTTGCACGGCAATGGGCGCGGCCGAACGGTCAAGCTGCACCGTGGCAATTACGCGAGTTCGGTCGTCGCGCAGTGACACTGATTCGACCCGGCCGATGACCACTTCTTTGAAGCGCACTTCGGTCTTACCGGGTTCCAAACTCTCGGCATTGCGAAACTCAATTTCGATGCGCGGGCCGACCGCCAGCAAGGTGCGCACGAGCAGCGCACCGCCCACCACCAACGCGATCAAGGGGACGATCCACACCAGGGACAAACGCATGCGATTCTTGCGCCGGATCAGCGGCATGGGAATGCTGGATTCGATTGCAGCGGGGGCTGCCACGGGCTCTGAAGAAGAAGGCTCAGTCATGGCACCGAAGGAGACAAAGGTGGTGCTGCTTGGGTTTCAGTTGCAGGGTCGGCTATTGGCCAAATCAACCGTGCGTCAAAACTTTGCGCCGCCAGCATGGTCAAAAAAACCACGGCGGCAAATGCCAGCAATCCAGGCTCAGGCTTGACGCTGGCCACCGACCCAAAGCGCACAAAAGCTGCCAACAGAACTACCACGTAAACATCCAGCATCGACCAGTGTCCCACCGCTTCGACCGTGCGGAACAAACGCGCCCGCTCGCGCTGCCGCCAAAGCGGCGCGTAGCGCACGCTCCATGCCAACAATGCCACCGTGCCAATCTTCAAAATTGGCACCGCAATGCTGGCGATGAACACTATCAGCGCCAAGCCCCAAGCATCGGAGTGCCACAGTTCAGCGATGCCGCCCAACAAGGTGTGGGTGCTGCGGCGAAAGCCGCTGGTGGTACTCATCAAGGGCAAAAAATTGGCAGGCACATAGGCCAGCAAGGCCGCCAGCAAATAGGCCCAGGTGCGCTGCAAGCTGTGTGGTTTGCAGGTGTGCAGGGCTTCGCCGCAGCGCGGGCAATCTGCGCTCAAAGGCGCGTCTGAATCATTGTGAGCCTGCGACACCAAGCCGCAGCATTCGCAGCCCAACATGACGTGCTGGGTTGCGCTCAGGGGTGAGCTCATGGTTGCGCTCAGGGTTTCGCTCATTGCGGCAGCTCGTGCCAAAGATGCTTCACCCCGGCCGACTCAATCGCAGCCAACAACAAGGCCAACACCGCCATCGCATACATCGCCGGGCCGGGTGTGGCCTGCGCCAAATCGGCAATGCGTACCAGCGACACGAGGGCCGCCACCGTCAACACCTCGACCATGTTCCAGCGCGACACATGGTGCAGCCAGCGCATGCAAGTGCGAAAGCCCAGCGGCCGTCGATGCAAGGCAAGAGGCACCAAAACACACAGACGCAGCAAAATGAACAAGCCCGGCGCGACGATGGCAGTGAGTGCCGCCAACACGGCCACGACATGCTCGCCTTCGCGCCAGGTGGCGGCAATGGCCATCGGGAAGGTGGCGACTTGTGCCGGGCCTTGCAAACGAATAGAGGCGATGTTGGCAAAGTGAGTGACCAACAGCATCAACAAGGCTGCCACGGTCAGGGCCAACAAGCCTTGCGTGGTGAGGCGGTGCCCTCGCCCCAAAACCGCTTCGCATTGGACGCAACGCGCCACCAAGCGCGAGCTGAGCGTGGGCCAACGGTGCAGCTGACCGCAGCGTTCGCACATGACCAAGGCAGCAGGTTCAGATGAAGCTTGCAAAGTGTCTTGTCTCCAGCCGATGACCCGCACGTGACCCGCACGCGACCCGCACATGGCCCGCACCCGCTGCGCGCCAGCAGTCACGATGCTAAGCCACACCAACCTAGAATGCAGGCTTCCTTTGAGCGTCCTTTCAGCTGCATTTTTGCGCCCTGCCCCATGACCGAACCTGATCTGAAACCCAGCAATTTTTTGCGCCAAATCATTGAGCGCGACTTGGCTGAGGGCACCTATGCGCAGCGTCATTTCGGCGGCTCGCCAGGCGACTCGGCGCACCACGCCGCCGGGCCCCTCGACCCCGCCAAAATTCGCACGCGCTTTCCGCCTGAGCCCAATGGCTACTTGCACATCGGCCACGCCAAAAGCATTTGCCTGAACTTTGGTTTGGCACGCGACTACGGCGGCGTGTGCCACTTGCGCTTTGACGACACCAACCCCGAAAAGGAAGAACAGGAATACGTTGACGCCATCCTGGACGCGGTGAAGTGGCTGGGTTTTGATTGGAAGACTGGGGGCGCGTCGCACCTGTATCAAGCAAGCAACTATTTCGACTTCATGTACCGCGCCGCCGAAGCCTTGGTGAATGCTGGCCTGGCTTATGTGGACGAGCAAAGCGCCGAAGACATGCGCTTCACGCGAGGCGGCTTCGGCAAGCCCGGCACCAACAGCCCTTTCCGTGCTCGCACTCCGGCTGAAAACCTGGCCCGCCTGCGCGAGATGCGCGAAGGCAAATTGGCCGACGGTGCCGCTGTGCTGCGCGCCAAGATCGACATGGCCAACCCCAACATCAACCTGCGCGACCCGGCCTTGTACCGCATCAAGCGCGCCACCCACCATCACACTGGCGATACGTGGTGCATCTACCCGATGTACACGTATGCGCACCCGATTGAAGACGCGCTGGAAAACATCACACACAGCATTTGCACGCTGGACTTTGAAGACCAGCGGCCGTTCTACGACTGGCTGCTCAACCACCTTTGCAGCCTTGGCTTGTTGGCCCAACCGCGCCCGCATCAATATGAATTTGCGCGTTTCAACCTCACCTACATCGTCACCAGCAAACGCAAGCTGCGCCAGTTGGTGGACGAAGGCCATGTAGACGGTTGGGACGACCCGCGCATGCCCACCATCGCTGGCCTGCGCCGACGCGGCTACACCGCCGCCAGCCTGCGTTTGCTGGCCGAGCGCAGCGGTGCCAGCAAGGCCGGAGGCTGGATCGACTACAGCAACTTGGACATCGCCCTGCGCGACGATCTGGACCCGCAAGCACCACGTGCCTGCGTGGTGTTGGACCCGCTCAAACTCAAGCTCACGAACTTTGCCGACGTGTTTGGCAGCAGCGATTTCCAAGAGCCTTGCCACGCACCGGTGCACCCCGCGAAACCCGAGTTGGGCATGCGCAAATTCATGTTGACCAACGAAGTGTGGACAGAGCGCGAAGACTTCATGGAAGTGCCCAGCAAAGGCTTCTTCCGCCTGACGCCGCCGCGTGCTGATGCGGCTGGCGTGATGCAACCCGGCAGCAAAGCGCGTTTGAAATACGGCGTGGTGGTCGAGTGCACCGGCTTCGAAAAAGATGCGCACGGCGCGGTCAGCGCCGTGCTGGCGACGATAGTGCCCGACACCAAAAGCGGCACGCCCGGCTCAGACGCAGTGAAGGTCAAAGGCGTCATCACCTGGGTGAGTGTGACGACCGGCGCTGCGGTGCAAGTTCGCTTGTACGACCGCCTGTTTTCTGAGGCGCAACCTGAATCGGGGGGCCGGGATTTTTTAACTGTGTTGAACCCAAACAGCAAGAAAAACGTCTCTGCGTATGCCGAGCCGTCACTGTTGCAAGCCAGCGCCGAAGCGCATTTTCAGTTTGAGCGCCACGGCTACTTTGTGGCCGACCGCGTGGAACATGCGGCGGGGAATTTGGTGTTCAACCGCACGGCAACTTTGAAGGATGTTTGGGCGAAGTGAACTGAGGTCGCGCAAACGAGAAACTGTCAAGTGCTTCCGCGCACGATGAGCTGGTAGCCCACATCCAAGCTCGACTGCGGCACCGCCTCTTTGCGCATCAAGCGCATCAACATCAAGGCCGCTTGCTCGCCAATCTCCACACGCGGCGTGCGGATGGTGGTCAAGGGCGGCAGCATTTGGTCGCTGCCGGTGAGGTCGTTGAAACCCGCCATCGCCACCCGGCCGGGCACGGCCACGCCCAAACGCAGGGCCGCCATCAAGCCGCCTTGCGCCAAGTCGTCGTTGCAAAAAAAAATGGCATCCACATCGGGGTGCTCGGCCAGCAAACGCTCTAACAGCCGCCCGCCCAACGCCATCGACGAATTGTCACTGTCGAGCAGTTCCAAGTTCGCATCGAAGTGGCCCGCTGCGCGCAAACAGCGCCGGTAACCTTCCAGGCGTTGCATCACGCGCGGGTCGAGCTGGGCCGCCACGAAGGCAATGCGACGTCGGCCCTGTGCCAGCAAATGCGCCGTGATGGCAAAGCCCGCCTCGGCTTGCGAAAAGCCGACGCAGTACTCGCCCGCTTGCGTTGAGGTTTCCATCACGTGCACACAAGGCACGCCGCTGGCGGTAATGAGTTTTTTCGACGCGTCGGTGCGGTCGAAACCCGTGACTACCAAACCTGCAGGGCGGTGCGCCATGTAGCTTTTCAGCAACTGCTCTTCTTCGTGCGCGCGGTAGTGCGTCACACCGATCATGGTTTGATAACCAGCGGGTGCGAGGGTGCGCTGAACCGCCTCCAACAAATCGACAAACAAGGTGTTGGTGAGCAAGGGAACAAGCACCACCACGTGCGAGCTTCGGCTGGACGCCAGGGCACGCGCGGCGGGGTCGGGCACGTAAGAAAGGCGCGCCGCCGCATCGCGCACGCGGGCCACCAAGTCGGCCGCCACGCCACGTTCACCGCCCTCGCCGCGCAACGCGCGCGATGCGGTGATAGGGCTGACCCCAGCGGCGTGCGCCACATCGCCCAAAGTGACGCGACCCGACGCGCGGGATCGCTTTTGAGGATCACTCATGACGCAGCGAGGGCAGGCACCGCAGAGCTTGAAAGGAGTTTTTTCATTTTGTGGATCACTAGCGTTTTCCCTGATGCGTGAAATTCTTGAGTTCACTAGGGTAGCGCTATCCGTTAGAGTTTTGCAAGCTGACTTTTGTACACGTTAGCGCGTGTTTAAAACAGAAAACAGCAATGCCAAGCTCGATTTTTTTACTCGCCTCGGACAGCGCTGTCCATCAGTTTTGAAAACCGACAACTTCTTGCAATGACTCACTCACTCGTCATCATGGGCGTCTCGGGCTGCGGCAAATCAAGCCTCGGTGAAGCGGTGGCCAGCGCCTTGGCGCAGCCCTTGATTGAAGGCGACAACTTTCACTCGGCTGCCAACAACGCCAAGATGACGTCGGGCACGCCCTTGACCGATGCCGACCGCCAAGCGTGGCTCGCCGAGCTGGGTCAGCAACTGCGGCAACACGCTCACGGTGCGGTGCTGACCTGCTCTGCTTTGAAGCTGCGTTACCGCCAACAACTGCGCGCAGCTTCGCCCGGTTTGCGCTTCGCGTTTTTGAACATCACACCCAGCGAAGCACTGCTGCGCGTGGCCTCACGAGCCGGCGAACATCTGTTTCCAGCCAGCTTGGTGGACAGCCAATTCGCCGCGCTCGAATCGCCATCCGACGAAGCCGGCGTGTTGACCTTGGACGCGACAGAGCCGTTGCCAAAACTGACCGCACGGATCACCGACTGGCTGGCTGCAAGTGCAACCGCAACCGCCGCCGCAAACACAGCCACCGGCGCCGCTGCGAACTGAACCGACAACAAAGCTGAAACATCATGACCACCGACATCACCACGCCGAAAAACCTCTTGCTGCGCTTTGCCGACACGCTGATGGCCGGCTGCCTCGGCGTGATGGCGCTCGCTGTGTTCATCAACGTGGTGTTGCGCTACGGCTTTGGCAGTGGCTTGGCCGCCAGCGAAGAGTTGTCGCGTTTGCTTTTCGTGTGGATGGTTTTCATCGTCGCCACCGCCGCCTATTCGGTGGGCGAGCACATGGCCTTCACCAGCTTGGTGGCCGTGCTGAAAAACAAACCGGCGGCCTTGAAGCTGATGACGATGTCGATTCGCTTGCTGGTGGTGTGCGGATGCAGTTTGCTGGCCTGGGGCGCTTGGCAACAGGTGGTGGTGGGCTTGCAAAGTAAATCGGTGGTTCTCGGTCACTCGGCAGCGCTTTTGCCATTGCCAGCGCTCCTCTGCGCCGTGGCGATTGCGCTGATGGCGCTATGGGAATTGACACGCGGCATACCGCTTGACCTCGGCCACGGGGCCGAATTCGAGTGAAGCGACAAGCCAATTAGGTTGGCAAATAAATCAGCAAACCACGCGCACTAGAAAGAAGTAAGTGAGCTTGCTT
>JANPNT010000468.1:0-9853 GCA_031427655.1 Burkholderiales bacterium | reverse complement strand
TGCAACGCAAACAGCGGCGTGCCGCCTTGCACATGCCAACTGGCCCAGGTGTGACGAAGGTCGTGCCAGCGGAAGTCCACGATGCCCGCCCGTTCCAGCGCGCCGTACCAAGCCTTCGTGCTCACTTGCTGTACCTGCTTGCCTCGAAAGCTGAAGACCAGGTCGCGGTGCTTGCCGACTTGTCGCGCCACCACGTTCATCGCGTCATCGTTCAAAGGCACGGGTATCGCCTTCCTCGCTTTGGCTTGATCTGGATGCACCCAAGCATGTCGGTTGACCATGTCTACCTGATCCCAGCGCAGGCCCGTGACGTTGGCGCGTCGCAAGCCCGTGGACAAAGAGAACGACGCCATGTCTGCCATGTGCGTCGGCAGATGCTGTAGCAGCCGTTGCGCTTCTTCGCGTGACAAATAGCGAACTCGTCTGGTGGGCTCTCTCAGCATTCTGACCTTGGGTGCGCGATTTATCTGCTCCCAGTCATCGGCGCACTTTCTTAAGATCGCCCGCAGTATTTCCATCACCCGATTCACCGTGGCCGGTGCGACACCTTCCGCCTTTTTTGCCGCACCAATTTTGTCAAGCCTGTCGCGCGTGATGGCCGTCAGATCGACGCCATTCAGATGCTTGTCCAGCCAACGCAAATGAATCTTGTCCGACTCCAGCGAGGCCTTGTGGCTTTGCTCGGTCAGCCATCGCACGACGGCATCGTTCCAGCTGCGTTAGGGCCGATCCCCCAGTTTGCTAACGCGCCAGACCTCGTTCTTCAGCTTGTCGTGAAGCTCTTGGGCTTGAAGCTTGTCTTCGGTTTCAGCAGATCGTCGTACTCGCTCGCCTGACGGTGTCGTGGAGTCGACCCACCAGACTGAGCCTCGTTTGCGGATACCCATGATGCACTCCCTTTCTCGGAGGTCACCGCAATGTCCTGCCCGCCTTTGACCAATCGCACAGCCTCGAGCTTGAACTCCAGGGTGTACTTGCCTCGCCTGCTCAAGACGCTTTTTGCTTCGCTTTTGTTCGACACTTTTGCTTCTCCATTTGCTGAATTGAACCATCAGCTGGGAGATACGTTTTCGAGGGTCAAGGTCAGGATGGTGCTGCCGCCGTCGGCGGCGTCGCCAGCCTTGCCGCGGACCTGCAGTACTTCGTGCGCCACGTTCGGCGCCTTATTGCCGAGGTCGAACTGGCAAAGGTGCATCTCGGAGGCACGATCGCCGACTGGTCGCTCGACGCGACACACGACAGCCGAGCCGCGGCGTCAATACGGGTACAGCGTAATCCGCTCTCGGCCGACCCAGCGATGGTCGATGTCCGCTTCGATGCCTTCCGATTACGCGAGATTTTCGTCAACCGGATATGGAACACCGACCTTCGCCCGGTCATTGCCAATGCCAATGCCAATGCCAATGCCAATGCCATAAAGCGCAGCCACGACGAACTGGGCGGCCGGCCACTGGACATTGTTCTACTTTCCGGAGGCGCTGCCAACATCCGGTGGCTGCCACAGCTGATCGAAGTCCATAACCGCGCCGCGCTCAGGGACGCGGAGATCCTCGAGCTCCAGGAAGCGTTCCACGAGATCGTGGCGCGCGGACTGGCGATCGAGTGTGCGCGGCGCACGTACACAGAGGACGGCGAGGGCGACTTCAAGGCGGTCACCTACAACCGCTTGTGCCTGATGCTCGGGTCGGATGGCGGCGCGCCGAGGGTGGTGCGATACCGGCCCGTCGGCAACTCTGCATCACGCGAGCGCCCAGAGCCGGGCGTCCTGCTGCACTCCGTGCACGTCATTGGATCGAGCATCGACACTCCGATCCGGTGGTAGGCGCGACTGGATTCACCGCCAGAGCGGCGGCTGGGCGATGTAGATGTGGCCGCGCTCGCACAGCTCGGGCATCTGGCGGTAGAAGAAGGTCAACAGCAGGGTGCGGATGTGGGCGCCGTCAACGTCCGCGTCGGTCATCAGTTGGCCTGCATCGGCAGCGCTCAAATGCTGAAGGACTCGTAGGTGGCCGGATGGAAGATCTCGTCCACCGACATCAGACGCGCCGACAGCCCTTGCGCATGGTGATGGCGCACGAAGGCCTCCAGCGTGCGCCGACTGGCGTCGACACCATAGGCCCAGTAATCGGCGCCCATCGTTTCGCGCGCTGACTTCAACTGCTCTTCCACGAAGGGTAGCGTCACCTTGGTGGCCGAGGTGTCGGCCAACTGATCGAGTGCGTGTGCCTTGGCCTGGTTGAAGGCTTTGAAGACGGCGCCGGGCAGCCAGGGGTGCTGGGCCGCGAGCTCTTTGCGCACGCCCACCACATGCATGATCGGAAAGATGCCGATGCGGCGGAAATAGTCTTTGGCGGCGACCGTCGGGTCGTCAAACAGCCAGCCGACGTGAGGGTTCTGCAATGCGGTACCGCTGGGCGGCCGCGGCGCTATGAACTCGTCGATCTCGCCACGGTCGAGCATGTCGCTGATGGTGCTGCCCTCGGGTGCGTTCTCCAACCGGACGTCGGCGGGCAGCTGCAGCTTGATCTTCTCAGGTCGGCCCGGCGTGTCGATGCCGCCGCGCACCCACTGGATGTCGCGCGGCTGCACGCCAAAGTCGTCCGCCAAGATCGCGCGTGCCCAGACATGCGCGGTCAGCTGGTATTCGGGCAGGCCGATGCGTTTGCCTTTGAGATCTTCAGGCTTGTGAATGCGGTCCTTGCGCACATAGATGCTGGTGTGGCGAAAGGCGCGGCTCAGGAAAACGGGCACAGCGATGTATGGGCTCTCGCCCTTGCTGGCTTTCACCAAATAGCTGCTGAAAGAAAGTTCGCTGATGTCGAACTCGACGCCTCGGAAGGCGCGAAAGAAGGTCTCTTCGGGCGACAGGGTCATGCACACCGGGTTGACCCCGTCGATCTGCACGCGGCCATCGAGCAGGGCGCGAGTGCGGTCGTAGTCGCCCATGGCAATGGAAAGTCTGAGTTTGTTCATGGGTCTGGTTTCTGAGGACAGGGTTCAGGTCGAGGCATGAGCCGCGCCGCGGCGCAGCACCACCGGGCGCGCATTCCAACGCTGCTTGCACATCCAGGTGGCAAACGCGGAATCCAAATGGTGGGCATGGCGCGGAAACCAGTCGGCCAGCGCCGCAACCAGTGAGGGCACGAGGTCCGTGCGTCCCTGCGCCACCAGGGCAAGTACCTCGCCCAATGACTTCAGCACCGCAGCATGTTCGTCGATATGGCACTGGCGCGGCGGGAAGGCGGTGTCGGTCATCCAGGCATCTTCGGCATCAAAGTGGCAGCGCGCTTGCGCGGTGAAGTCATCCAGGCGAACCGCGACGCTGTCGCCGTCCGCAGCTTGGAGCGCCTGCAGCGCGGCAACGAACGCGCGGTGCTCGTCGTCCATCGCAGCGAAGCCACGCCGGCAATGCGTCGCTCCAAACCAGGGCACTGTCATGGGCCGTCATGACGGCCGACCGTGGTGCGGTCGTCACAACCCGGCCTGTTGTTTCCACAGGCCCCAGGGACGGCCCACCTGCGCCTCGTTGGTCACGCGCGTGGCCTCGGCCTCGGCCGGGGTCAGCGTCGTCACCTCGCCCAGTGCCAGCGCCTGCTGCAGCAAGCGAGCGTTCAGTTCGGTATGGACGGCGCGGTAGACCGCCACCCGCACCGATGGACCGACCACGGTGCAGCCGTGCCCGCGCATCAGCACCACCTGGTCCTCGCCCAGCGTGGTGGCCAGCGCCGCACCCAGGGCCTGGTTGCGGATGAGCAGGTCGCTGCCATCAGCGGCGTGATCGCCCCTCCGCCCAAGCTCGCACCGCTCCCAGCCAGAATTCGAGCAAAAACCTCCTTCACGAGTGCAGCTCTTTCACCAGCGTCAATTGGTAAACGATAAGGAACGGTGAGCACCACTGCTAGCCCCTCGCGCAGGTTCTGTGCAATGTCGGCCACCTCTGGCCACATCTCGCACCAGAAATCCAACGCATCGCGGCGATGGATGCGACGACCCTTGTCTTCTGAGATGGACTTGCACTCGACCTCGAGCCCATTGAGGCCGAGATCCTCAATCAACAGATCAAAAGTGCCCCCGTTGTTTGGTCTGTGCCAGGCCACACGTTGCCCTCGACGGACAAAGTGAGTCGCGGCTTGCAGCTCCAATTGCAGACCGTGCATGTTTTCGGAACTGCTGAAGGCAGCTCGAACACGCTTTATGAATTCCTTGGCCTGCTTGAACGTGCTGTACCTGAGGACCTCAAGCATCTCTGCCGCGAAGCCCAGCGAAGGGGAGTTGCTCTTATCGTTGCAAGCTTCGTGCGGCACCGTGCCAAACCGCGCGACCAGTCTTCGCAACCAATCCAACTGGTGTGCGATTGCGTACTTCGAACGCAGGTGGTCGGCAAGAAATTGATTCGACCGGATCGCCTCCTCCTGCCGCGCCACCGCTCCTTGCCAATGTGCGGCACCGATTGCACTCGCGAGGCACCGGTACACCCCAGTCACTTCTGCCGTCGTCATCTGACTTGCTGGCAGGTAGTTTCGCTCTTGCTTGTTTACCAAAGGTCGAGACTACTAGAGTGCTGGACTAGAAAGCGGATCGTCGCGACAGTCAGCTCATGGCCGGGACTACCAGCTCGCGGCATCACCAGGAAGCGGACGCCTGCGGCGGAGTCGGACTGAAGAACCGCTCCTACAGATCACCGTGGGCGCATCCGACCCATCTGCGACGTCTACGGCCATGCATTCGCCGCCCCAAAGCGGCCCGCAAAATCTGTACACCGACCCGTCAGGAGGCACCGCAGCGCAAGGCGGCAGCCTGGCCGATGCGTGCTCGGTAACGGTGACTGCGACGGGCAACTGTGGCTGGCCTCACGGCCCGGTCGCAGTGGCGGCGTCCTCTGCAGGAAGCCGAAGACGACTTCCAACTGTTGACAGCGAACTGAAACACCGCACTCGCCGCGTAGGGTCGGCCCGTCAGGGCAGCCGAAGGGCGAGCATGGTGCAATCGTCTTCCAGGATGCCTGTCTCGGTGAAGTCAAACACCTGAGCCCGCACATGGTCGAGCAAGTCACCACAGGCCAGTGGCCGCACGCCGCCCAGCAGCTGCAGGCAGCGCTCCTCGGTGAACTCTTCGCCCCTGTGGTCGTGGGCTTCCGTCACACCATCGGTGTAGCAGAACAGGGTTTCGCCATGGCCAAGCCGAGTCTCCATCGAGCTGTACTTGCAACCAGGAAAGGCTCCCACGAGCGCGCCCTTCGGGATTGGCAACATCCGTGAACCGCCCGGATGCAGGAGCATGGGAGCGCAATGCCCGCCGTTGGAATAGCGCAGTGTTCTGTTGGGAATGTCCACAATTCCACAGAACATCGTGACGAACATATTCGCGTCATTGCCGTCGCAGAGGCGCGCGTTCAGTTCGCTCAGCAGCGTGTGCGGCTCCATGGTGCCCATGGCCAGCACGCGGATCAGTCCCATCGCCCGCGCCATGAAGAGTGCAGAGGCAATGCCGTGGCCCGAGACATCCGCAATGCAGAAAAACAGGTGGTGTTCGCGAACAAAAAAAGCATCGAAGAAATCGCCACCCACTGCAAACGCAGGTTCCATGAAGCCACAGATGTCCAGGTCGCTGCGGTGTCCGAACAGCGGGCGCTGCAGCGGAACCATGCTGATCTGCAACTGACGCGCAATCTGGAGCTCTTTGGTGAGATGCTCGATCTCGAGTTGGCCGCGCTGCGCCTGCAAGGCCTGTTCCTTGGATTTGCGCACGCGATCGCTCAGGATGATGCGGAAGTTCTTGGCAACGCCGTTCAGCGTCATCAGATCTCCCCAGAAGACTTCCTGCGGAATGCGGATGACGCGCGCGTGGGTCATCGCAATGACGAGTGTGGAGACAGGTTTCCCATCGATCGCAGACAGCTCGCCGATGCATTGACCATGAGGAATCGTCACCGGCGCCTGCGGTCTGTGCTGGTCCCCCAGGTGGGCGACGACCGTACCGCTGAGCGCAACGTAGACGCTGCGATTGTTTTGGCCGGGGACCAGCAGCGGCGTGTGCGCTGCAACCTCAAGCAGTTCGCAGGTCTGCAACACGGCTTCCACCGCCTGCGGTGGCGCGTCCTTGAACAACGGAATCCACGACATGTTCCGCACGCGTCGATCAGTCCCGGACCGCTGCGCTTGGCCCCCGAGATCATCTTTGCGCCGCTCCGTGTGGGCGCTTCGACACGCAAATCGAACTGCAGGCCCGACTTGGAACTTGTCGAACTGAAACAGCATGTCGATGTGGTTGCGGCCGCCCGTGCGCCGATAGGCCAGCCTGCTTGCGTTCTCTCGCATCATGACCAGCCCGAGACCGCCCGGTGTGGCATCGGCCAGGCGCGCAGCACGCGCCTTGGGCGCGGCGCAGCTTGGATCGAAGGCCCGGCCACTGTCCGCGACGGACAGCGTCACAAGGACTTGAGTGTGCGAAGCGGCCAGCGACAACTGCAAGTCCAGCGGCGCATCCATCACCTGCGGGCCACCATGGGTCACGCAGTTGGCGATGACTTCATTCAGACACAAATCCAAGCGGGCAACGATGTCGGCAGGGATGAACCACTCGGTCGCCTGAGACTCCAGCCAGGCAGACGCCTCTCGCAACACCGACAAGCGCGCCGACACTTCAAGCGCGGCGAAGCTGGGCGTGAAGGGGGGCGTGAAGGGGGTTTCCATGCAGAGCTACTCGAGCGCTGCGCGGTGGGCCTGCGCAGCGTCGGTGAAGGTCGGAATCAGCGTGTCGATCCCCGTCGTTTCCAGCGTCTTGTGAACCGCCTTGTTGCCGCCCACGAAGATGACCATGCGCCCACCGCGCTTCTGGATGATCTTCGCGTTGGTGATGAGTTCTCGGATCCCGAACGACACCAGGAAATCCACTGCGCTCAGATCCACGACGATCTGGCGAGGGGTGGATGCCGAGAGTTCGGCGAACGTCGTCGAGACGGCGTCAATGCCCGGAATATCCAGGCGACCGGCCAATCGGATCCAGCGCAGGGTTTCTTGGATGTCTTCAAATGTGATGGCCATGGCATGCCTTGCGTTCCGCGTTGAACGTCACCGTCTCGGTCGGGCACCGCCGTCACGCCAGGGCGCCCTCGAATCGAGTTACGCTACATTTTCCACCACGACCCCCAGTGCTGCGTGACGTGATTCCGCAGCTTCGGGTTTGCCTCGATCAACAAGCGACCGTGTCCGATTGGCATGGCGCAGCTATTTGGGAAAGAGCACCGACCATGTCCGCCAGCTTTCAAGACGTCGGAGCCGATCTCCGCCGAATCAAGGTGTCCGGCCGCCTCGACATGGAGGGCACCGACTCCGTCTCAGCGCGGCTGATGGAGCTGGTCGAAGCGCCGAAGAAGGGCGTGGTCATCGACCTTTGCGGCGTGCGGTTTCTCGCCTCGGTCGGCATCCGCGTCCTGATCGCCAGCGCCAAGGCTGTGCAACAACGCGGTGGCAAGCTGGCGCTCGTGGTCGCGCGTGGTTCAACGGTCTCCATGAGCCTTGAAGCCACCGGCGTCGATGAACTCATACCGGTGTTCACGGACGGAAGCGAAGCCGAAAAAGAAGTTCTCAGCTGAACTGCGAAATCACGTTGTCGCGTCCTGCTCGCGTCCCTCGGATGGTCGTGGGAACAGCTGAGCGGCCAGGAAACTGCCCGTCACGATAGTCGGCTGGTGGCCGAAACTTTAAGTACGAGGCCGCACCAGGATGCTGAGGCTGGGCCCCTGTTGTTTTCGTGATCGTGGATTGACGCAAGACAAGGTCAACCGCATCACACCGGCGCAACCTGCTGTCCCTTAACTCGGTAGGAGTCCATCATGGGATCCGCAGCCAACACAGCTCATTACGAGCCATGGAACAAGGGCAAGATCGTCGGTCGGAAAGCTCCATCCAAGGTCAAGGAAATCTGGGCCATTCGTGTTCGGTTGCAAATGGAAAACCGCGTGCGAGAGCTCGCCCTCTTCAATCTGGGGATCGACAGCAAGCTGCGCGGCTGCGATCTCGTCAGCCTGAAGGTTCGCGACATCTGCCATGGCGACCAGGTCGCATCCCGGGCCACGGTGATGCAGCACAAGACCCAGCGCCCGGTGCAGTTCGAAATCACACCGGCCACCCGTGACGCGGTGCAAAGGTGGATCAAACTGGCGGCGTTGAAATCCGACGAATTTCTGTTCCCGAGCCGCACACACGACTTCACACATCCGGGCACGCGGCAGTACGCGCGGATTCTTGAAGGCTGGGTCGAGGAGCTCGGCCTCGATCCCGCCAACTACGGCACGCACTCGATGCGACGCACCAAGGCGACGTTGATCTACCGGTGCAAGAAGAACCTGCGCGCCGTGCAGTTGCTGCTGGGCCACTCCAAGCTGGAGTCGACCGTGCGCTACCTGGGCATCAAGGTGGACGACGCCTTGGAAATCTCGGGGCAGACTGAGGTTTGATCCCCAGTGCGGCCGTCCGGTTGGGGACCCACAGAACGCCTACCTGACGGTTAAGCCCTCGTCGGAGCCTGCGTTGCTCACACACGTCGAAGCTGCGATGAGACGGCTCTGGTGCTTGATGTCAGCTTCCTGGCGTTGCGGGGAACTCACACTCTCGGCCACTTGCGGTCATACAAGCGATCTGGAAATTGCGAGGCCGATGACCGGTTCCAAAGTACAGCAGCCATTGCGCGACTACCGCGCGAACGCAACCATTCTCCTATGCGGTCGCTCACGGTATTTGTAGCCCGGATCGACATCAGAGACAGACGGTACGTCAGCAGTTCAACCGATCGAGATAGCGCTCTCGACCCAGACCGGGCATCCGACTGCCGAGATTGCAGGCCGCGAAGCAGTCCTTGGCGGATGCGGTCGTGATCATGGCAACAGCGCGGCGCGCTGGGCGACGCACTCTTGCGACGTCCTCACCCGATACATCGACCGGTATCGCCATGACGTTATGCGCTCCCACTCCTCTGGTTCCACGGCGCTGCACGGACGGGGACTGCTAGCCAGTGCAGCGCGTGATGCACAACGCTACGGTTATTGCAAGCGCTTGGCTCTCGTAGTTGTCAGCGCCGGCCCGAAATTGCATGATTTCAGCCGGTCTGGTCATGCAGGGCTTCTTTGTCCGTGTTTTTCGATTGCATCATCATTTAACGATCTTCGTCAGGTTGGTCGGCTAGATCGACGCGTTTCAGTGGTCGATTGACCGCGGTGAACGCCTTCCGATGCCCGTGTGATGGCAAGAGCTGCTTCTCTGAAGTCACAGACCCTGAGAAACGTCCAGATGGCGCTCTTGCAGCCGTCTCGCCCGACCTGAACCCTGTCGAATCGGTGGGCCCGGCTCAAACGCCAAGCGTTGGCCAACTTCTGCCCGGCCAACCTCGACGAGCTCCACACCACCGCTTGCGCCAAGCTCAAGAGCGCTCAGCGACCGCCGTCGATCATCGCAGCGTGCTGGGTTCAGGCCGGACTGAGGTGATGTCGCCATTTACGGAAAGCTCAATGAGTGCAATGCAGCGCGACGTGGGCTGCAACTGCAGGCCCTGAATGCGGCGCTGGAAACAAGCCCCGTCGGCCGCCCTGCCGACGAGACCCTCTCCAGGCCCGAAAAATGGCTGGCCTCTACTCTGCAGTACCCGGCGAGCACAGTAGAGCAGCGCGACAGTCTGGTCGCAGTGCTGACGGCTCTGCGCCAGCGCGCTCGCGGCCGCGGGCGACGCTTGCGACTCAGTTCCCGCAGCCCGTCGCGGCGAGGCGATCGAGGGCAGCCTTGGCCTGCACCAGCCCAAAGCCGAATTCAGGATCTTTTCCTGGACGGCCGATTTCCATGGCGCTGGCATTCAGCACCTG
>JANPNT010000467.1:0-12615 GCA_031427655.1 Burkholderiales bacterium | reverse complement strand
CGAAAAGATCGAGCGCGAACGGCTGTTGAAATGCATTTATCGCCCTTACGGCATGGTGTTGGTGACGGGCCCGACTGGTTCGGGAAAAACCGTGTCGCTGTACACCTGCTTGAATTTGCTGAACCAGCCGGGTGTAAATATTTCCACGGTCGAAGACCCGGCCGAGATCAACTTGCCCGGCGTGAATCAGGTCAACGTAAACGACAAGGCCGGGCTGACCTTTGCGGCGGCGCTCAAGTCATTCCTGCGCCAGGATCCCGACATCATCATGGTCGGTGAAATCCGCGATTTAGAAACCGCCGACATCGCCATCAAAGCCGCACAAACCGGCCACATGGTGATGTCCACCCTGCACACCAACGACGCGCCCACCACCTTGACGCGCTTGCTGAACATGGGCGTAGCACCGTTCAATATCGCGTCCAGCGTGTTGCTCATCACGGCGCAGCGCTTGTGTCGCAAGCTGTGCGAGCTGTGCAAAAAACCGGCAGACTTCCCGCGTGAAGCGATGCTCAATGCTGGCTTTGCGGAGGAAGACCTCGACGGCACTTGGAAACCCTATCGCGCGGTGGGCTGTTCGTCATGCAACAACGGCTACAAAGGCCGCGTGGGCATTTACCAAGTCATGCCGATCACCGAGGAAATTCAAAGAATCATCTTGGCCGAAGGCACGGCGGTTGACATTGCCAAACAGGCCAAATTGGAAGGCGTGCGCGATCTGCGCCAGTCGGGCTTGGTGAAAGTGCGCAGCGGCGTGACCACCTTGGACGAAGTGGTTTCTTGCACCAACGATTGATTGCGGGGAGTTGTCGCTTTGCGTAACGCCAGTTCAATGCGGCGACAATTCGGACGATAAACCAGCGAGGGAAGCCCCCTCGGAGGATTCATGGCGACAGCAACGGCCGTAAAACGCATCAAAGAAATCGTCTTCGAATACGAAGGCAAAGACAAGAACGGCAAGCTCGTGCGTGGAGAAATGCGCGCCGGCGGCGAAGCCATGGTCAGCGCCAGTTTGCGTCGCCAAGGCATTCTGACCACCAAAGTCAAAAAGCGCCGCATGAGCGGTGGCAAGTCCATCAAGCAAAAAGACATTGCCATCTTCACGCGCCAGTTGTCCACGATGATGCGCGCCGGTGTGCCGCTGATCCAGTCGTTCGACATCGTCGCCCGCGGCAGCCCCAACCCGAAGCTCACGCGACTGCTGACCGAGATTCGCTCAGACGTGGAGACCGGCACCAGCTTGTCGTCGGCGTTTCGCAAGCACCCGCTGTACTTCGACGCGCTTTATTGCAACTTGGTGGAGGCTGGTGAAGCGGGCGGTATCTTGGAAACCTTGCTGGACCGCTTGGCGGTCTACCAAGAGAAAACCATGGCGATCAAGAACAAAATTCGCTCGGCCATGATCTACCCCATCGCGGTGATGCTGGTGGCCTTTGTGGTGCTGGCCATCATCATGATTTTCGTAATCCCGTCGTTCAAAGACGTGTTCAGCTCTTTCGGTGCCGACCTGCCCGCGCCGACTTTGATGGTCATCGCCATGTCGGAGTTTTTCGTCAAGTACTGGTACTTGATATTCGGCATTTTGGGCGGCGGCACTTACTTCTTCGTCGAATCGTGGAAACGCTCCGAAAAGATGCAGCACGCCATGGACCGCTTGCTGCTTCGCGTGCCGGTGTTCGGTGATTTGGTACGCAAGTCGGCAGTGGCGCGTTGGACGCGCACGTTGTCCACCATGTTCGCTGCAGGTGTGCCGTTGGTGGAGGCGCTCGACTCGGTGGGCGGCGCTTCGGGGAACGCGGTGTACGCCGACGCCACCGCGCAAATCCAAAAAGACGTGTCCACCGGCGCAGCGTTGACCACCTCGATGCAGACCACCGGTGTGTTTCCGAACATGGTGCTTCAGATGTGCGCTATCGGCGAAGAATCGGGCTCGCTAGACGCCATGCTGGGCAAGGCGGCCGAGTTTTATGAAGACGAAGTCGATGAAGCCGTGAAGGGTTTGTCGACCCTGATGGAGCCCTTCATCATCGTGATTTTGGGCACCTTGATTGGCGGCATCGTCGTGTCGATGTACCTGCCCATCTTCAAGCTCGGCCAGGTGGTTTGACCCTTGGGTTTTTCTGTACCGGGGCTGTTACCAGAAGGGCTGTTGTCCGCTCTGTTGTCAATACCGATGATGGCCTTGTTCGGGCTGTGCATAGGCAGCTTCCTCAACGTGGTGATTCACCGATTGCCGTTGATGTTGGAGCGCGACTGGAAGCGCGACAGCGCTGAACTGCTCGGTGTCAACGCCGATGAGGCCAGCGCAGAACTGAGTCTGAGCAAACCCGCTTCGCGCTGCCCGCACTGCGGCCACGTGATCGCATGGCACGAGAACATTCCGGTGCTGAGTTACCTGAAGCTCGGCGGCAAATGTTCATCTTGCAAAGCGCTGATTTCGATGCGCTACCCCGCCATTGAAATTATCACCGCCGCCTTGTTCGGTGCGGTGGCGTGGAAGTTTGGCGCGCAGCCCATCACTGCCCTGTGGTGCGTATTTGTGGCCGTGTTGGTGGCGCTGGCAGGCATCGACTGGGACACCACCTTGCTGCCCGACAACCTCACCCTGCCTTTGCTGTGGGGCGGCTTGTCGGCATCTGCTTTGGGCTGGACGATCCCGCTTTCCGCATCGGTCTGGGGTGCCATCGCAGGCTACTTGTCGTTGTGGTCGGTGTACTGGCTGTTCAAGCTGGCCACAGGCAAAGAAGGCATGGGCTACGGCGACTTCAAGTTGCTGGCCGCGCTGGGTGCGTGGCTGGGCGTGAGCATGGTGCTGCCGGTCATCTTGGCCTCCAGCATCATCGGCGCGGTGGTGGGCATCGCGATGAAGCTCAATGCATCCTTGCGCGAAGGCCGCTATGTGCCGTTTGGGCCGTTTTTAGCGGGCGCGGGATTGGCCGTGTTGTTCATCGGCTCGGCGCACGTCATGGGCTGGCTGGGATGGGCCTGACGGCAACTGCCCTGTTTTCCATCGGCCTGACCGGTGGCATCGGCAGTGGCAAAAGCACCGTTGCCAAGACACTGGTTGGGCTCGGCGCGGTGCTGATTGACAGTGACGCGATCGCGCGCGAAATTGCGCTGCCGGGCGGCGTGGCGATCGCAGCTTTGCTTGCCGAATTTGGTGCGGACGTGTTGGATGCAAACGGCGGCCTGAACCGCGCGCGCATGCGCGAATTGGCCTTTGCCGACAGCACCGTCAAGCGCCGCTTGGAAGCCATCCTTCATCCCTTGATCGGCATCGAGACCGAACGCCGCGCAGCCGCAGCCGGCACCAAAGTTCGCGTGTTCGATGTGCCCTTGTTGGTCGAATCTACGCGCTGGCGCTCGCGTGTCAACAAAGTGCTGGTGGTCGATTGCAGCGACGCCACGCAAATCGCGCGGGTCACGCAGCGCTCGGGCTGGAGCGTTGGCATGGTGCAAGCCGTCATCGCACAGCAAGCCTCACGCGAGAAGCGCCGCGCCTGTGCCGACGCCGTTATTCACAACGACGGCATCAGCGCCGATGAGTTGGCGCAGCAAGTGAGCTCGCTGTGGACGCAATGGACATTTGAAGACTGACGGAAGTCACAGAACCCTGTGAAACAATCGTGCTCGGTCGGTAGTTATCGATGCCGATCAATGTCGATCAATGTCGATCAATGTCGATCAATGTCGCAATAGCGGCCCCATGGCCACCGTCTTTGAAGTCGAAGGAAGCCCCTTGGTCCTCTACGAATATCCCTTCAACGAGAGCATCCGCACCATGCTGCGGCTTGAGCATTTGTTCGACCGCTTGGGCCAGCTCATGGGCCGCAACGCGCCCATGGACCACCACTTCGCCTTGGTCACCATGTTTGAAGTGATGGACGTGGCCTCGCGCGCCGACCTGAAAAGCGATTTGCTGAAAGATCTGGAGCGCCAAAAAACCATCGTCAACGGCTACCGCGGCAACCCCTCGGTGTCCGAGCAAACACTCGACGGCGTGGTCGCCAAAATTGACCACGCCTTCAACGGCCTGAACCACCTGTCCGGCAAAGCGGGCCAAGCACTTACCAGCAACGACTGGCTCATGAGCATCCGCAGCCGCATCAGCATTCCCGGCGGCACCTGTGAATTTGATTTGCCCGCCTACTACGCCTGGCAACAATTCGAGCCCCAAAAACGCCGCGCCGATTTGATGCAATGGGCCGCCACCTTGATGCCGCTGGCCGAAGCGCTGAACGTGTTGTTGGGCCTGCTGCGCGACTCCGGCGTGCCGCATCACGTGGTGGCGCACGGCGGTCAGTTTCAGCAAAGTTTGCCGCAAGGCCGCAGCCCGCATTTGCTGCGCGTGCGCGTTGACCCCGCCGACGGCATCGTCCCCGAAATCAGCGGCCACCGTCTGATGGTGATGGTGCGCCTGATGCGCCAAGACACCGACGGCCGCCTGAAACCCACCAACGCAGACGCGAGCTTCGAGCTCACGCTGTGCAATTAGTTTTTTGGCTCAGAACGCGTTTGAGTTTGTCGGCATGACACCTCCCGAGCCCCGCATCGTCACCTGTCCCCAATGCGGCGGCGACAGCGTCTACGCCACCACCAACCCATCGCGCCCTTTTTGCAGCGAACGCTGCAAAAACGTCGACTTCGGGGCTTGGGCGAGTGAAAGTTTTCGGGTGGAAGTGACGCCCACTGCGCAGGACGATGCGTCGTCGGATCCAACGACGCACTAAGGCGCGGGAAATCACGCCAGCAAGCATGAGCACAGGTCGCCCAGCGCGATCCTTCGATTGCCTGGAACCGAGCGTGAAGCGGGCTCAGGTGAGTTCGCATCTCAGAGCGCCGCACCTTGGAACGACCGAAGGTCGCGCAATATGGAGAGTTAAAAATTCCGACTTCGTCAGCGGACCCTGCTGGCTTCCCCGTGACCCTGGCTTCTCTGAAGTGCGGTGCCAGAGCTTGTTCAATCATCCCTAAGGCAACCGCTTGCTCAGCACCGCTGGCGGGTAGCTGTGATCGACCATAACGTCCAAGCGGGCGCGGAGGAAATCAGCGGTCTTGGTCATCGAAATCTCCCCAGAAAACATGTCCTCCGATAACGTTTCCGGAGAGAGTCAGCGCACCGCGTTTTCCCCGTATCGCTAGCATTCATGAGCGTTGCAGCGGTATTGCAGGGCCGACTCCTTAGGCCTTTCTGGCCACACAGACGTGCGCGAACTGTTTGCCAAGCTCAGTAATTTTTAGTCCCTTGCGTTGGACGTTTGCTCTCAACTCGGAATTCAATTCGATCTGGCTCTTCGGGGTAGTGATAACCGAGGAGTTGTCAAGTGCGTCATAGACACCCGGAGACATATATACAAACATCGCGGGAACGTCTGCGAGGCCGAGTCTGCAGAGGTTGTCGATATACGCTGGAACAAGGTGATTGAACTCGCATCCAGCCGCTTCCCCAAGTTGAGAGTGGTTAACAAGCACGTCCAATCCACCCTTCCTTTCTTCGGTTTGTTCCTTGTATTCCCACCGGACGTTCAAGAGCGGAAAGGCAATATCTTGAAGAAAGAGAGATACAAGCTTGGCCTCGTCGGGCGTCAGCTGGCGAATAATTTCGACAAAAGCAGGATGCGCCCCTAACGCCGTTGAGCTGTCCATCGCCGTCGCCAAGAGGTTTGCGTACATGTCGCTGAGGCTCTCTTCATGGCCCGTGTACCGGAGTGATTCAAGTGCTGGCCCCGCTACGTTGGGCTTAGGACTGATGATGTTCTCAGGGGGAACATTCCTTAATCGCTCGGTGACCTTCGTGGACAAGAACTCTTTGATTTGGTCGTAGCCTCAAACCAGTGCACTCACAGGTGCCAAAGCGATATGAACTGTTTTTGCTAAGGTTTGAAGGGCTTTGCCTACCTCCTGTGCGGCGGGTTGCACTACATCTTGGTAGACGGGAACCGCCTTTGCAACGCCGGTCACCTGCGAGTCGGTCAGGGGTTGGTTGTACCGAGCAATCAAAGGGGACGCTTCCCAATACGGTTCAGTCTTGACCTCTCATTCAGCCCAGCCCTCAACTTTCAACCCCTTCACCCGGCCGAAGTCTTTGATGTTGTTGGTGACGACAGTGGCTCCGAGCACCAGCGCATGCGCCGCGATCATGAGATCAGCTGCACCGAGTTGCGCGTCGCGCTTTTTCAGGTCGAAGCGGATTTCGGCGTAGTGCTGCGCGGCTTCTTGTGGCCAATCAAGCACGGCCAGATGCAGCGCCAAGCTGTCGAGGACGGCTTGGTTTTGCTTGCGCTTGGCGGCGGCAGATGCCTGCACGCCGTAGGTCAACTCCGCGAACGTCACCGCAGACATGAGCTGCTGCTGAAGCGGTATTGATTGCGCATGCGCGGCCAAAGTCGGGTGTTCACCGCGCATCAAAAAAATGCATGTGTCGGTATTGAGCATGTACAGCGGTAACGTCAAAACGACCGCTCCTGAACGGGCAGACGCTCAACTACCACCATGAAGTCGGCAGAGGCTTTTTTCTCCAGGGAGAAAAAGCTCGACCAATCATTCGGGCGCGGGGTAAGGATGACGCTCTCGCCGTCGCGTCGAATGAAGACTTCGCGCACGGAGTCTGGGAAGCGAAAGTCCAGCGGTATCGAGACCGTTTGGACGCGGTTGTTCCAGCCTACGCGAGCGGTTGAACGGGGATCGGGTGCTTGATGGTTTGCCATTTGGCGGAGTATATGGCGCTGCTGATTGCGTCTCAGCTCATCGCGCAAGGATGAACCCGGAATGGTTGCCGCAGCAATCGTGGAAGCCAGAGCCAGGGGAAGCCAGGGTCACGCCTTCAAACTTAACCTCAGGTTGAACGAAAACTGGGACGTATTGGCCCTCGGTCTGCGCGGTCAGCCGTGAAGCTGCACTGAAGCTTTCGCAGCGTGAAAGTGAGGGCCTGGAATGGGGTTAAGTCAATACTTTGACGTACACTCATTTAAAACTATACGTCTGCGCATTTCACAACCGACCAATTCCATGACTCATCCAACCAAACTCACGCTGCGCCTTGATTCCGGCTTGGTGGACAGCGCGAAGGCGTTTGCGCATGACCATCACCGCTCGGTGTCGCAACTTGTGGCGGATTACTTCGCGCGTCTTTCGGATCAGCCTGCACAGGCTGGGCCGGCCACCGGCGCCGCGTCCAGTCGATCGACCACCTCGCTTCGCAGATCGTTACCCGAGGTCAGGCCAGCCGAATTGAGCCCAGTAACGCAGAGTCTGCGGGGAGTGTTGAAAACCAAATCTTCCTCGAAATCCGCCGCCAAGAACACTGTCAGCGCTGACACCGACAAAGCGGCGTACCGCAAGTCTCTTGAAGAAAAATACCTGTGAGAGTGCTGTTTGACACCAATGTGTTGATGGACGTGTTGCTTGAGCGCGAGCCGTTCGTCGATGCGTCGGCGCGAGTGATGGATCAGGTGGCGCGCGGCACCATCACCGGCCTCATCGGTGCCACGACAGTCGCTACAATTTTTTATCTGGCCAGCAGGACAGTCGGCAGCAAGCACGTTATGCGGCAAATCGAAAAGCTGATGGCCTTGTACGAGGTTGCGCCGGTCACTCGATCGGTATTGGAAGCTGCGATTTCCAGCAAGTCAGCAGACTTTGCAGACGCTGTGTTGGCAGAAGCCGCACATCAAGCAGGAGCGCAGTCCATCATCACCCGCAACATCAAAGCCTTTGCCCGCAGTCGTGTGCGCGCTTACACGCCGAAACAGTGGCTTGCAACGCCGCTCTCCACACCCATATAATCTGGGCTGCTAGCACTCAACCTCGTTGAGTGCCAAAGACTGAACCCTTGTTCGATTGAGGTTCATCGTCGGCAAGTAAATGGGCGCTCACTTTCGGCCTAACCCATCATTTTCAACCAAGGAGATCCAATGAAACTTCGTCCTCTGCACGATCGCGTAATCGTCAAGCGCATGGAACAAGAAACCAAAACCGCCTCGGGCATCGTCATTCCTGACGCCGCTGCTGAAAAGCCGGACCAAGGCGAAGTGCTGGCCGTGGGTGTTGGCAAGCGCAATGACAAGGGTGACTTGATCGCCATGAACGTCAAGGTCGGTGACCGGGTTTTGTTCGGCAAGTACAGCGGCCAAACCGTCAAAGTTGACGGCGATGAGTTGCTGGTGATGCGCGAAGAAGACCTGTTTGCAGTGGTCGAGAAGTAAGCCTTCTCATCGCACGCAAGCACTTAAATCCAAATTTCAGGAGAAACAAACATGGCAGCTAAAGACGTAATTTTCGGCGGCGAGGCACGTGCCCGCATGGTCGAAGGCGTGAACATTCTCGCTAACGCAGTGAAGGTCACCTTGGGCCCTAAAGGTCGCAATGTGGTGCTGGAGCGTTCCTTCGGTGCCCCCACCGTGACCAAGGACGGTGTGTCTGTGGCCAAGGAAATCGAACTCAAAGACAAGCTGCAAAACATGGGCGCGCAGATGGTCAAGGAAGTTGCTTCCAAGACCTCCGACATTGCTGGTGACGGCACCACCACGGCCACCGTGTTGGCTCAAGCCATCGTTCGCGAGGGCATGAAGTACGTGGCGGCAGGCATGAACCCGATGGACCTGAAGCGCGGCATCGACAAGGCTGTGACGGCTTTGGTTGCCGAGCTGAAGAAGCAGAGCAAGCCCACCACCACGAGCAAGGAAATTGCCCAGGTCGGCACCATTTCTGCAAACAGTGACGACGAAGTCGGCCGCATCATTGCTGAAGCGATGGACAAGGTTGGCAAAGAAGGCGTCATCACGGTGGAAGACGGCAAGAGCCTGAACAGCGAACTCGAAGTCGTTGAAGGCATGCAGTTTGACCGCGGCTACCTCAGCCCTTACTTCATCAACAACCCAGAAAAGCAATCGGCCATTCTGGACAACCCGTTTGTGTTGTTGTTCGACAAGAAAATCAGCAACATTCGCGACCTGCTGCCCACGTTGGAGCAAGTGGCCAAGGCCGGTCGTCCGCTGTTGATCGTGGCTGAAGAAGTTGAAGGCGAAGCATTGGCAACTTTGGTGGTCAACACCATTCGCGGCATTCTGAAAGTCGTGGCAGTGAAGGCCCCTGGCTTCGGCGACCGCCGCAAAGCCATGCTGGAAGACATCGCCATCCTGACCGGCGGCAAGGTGATTGCTGAAGAAGTGGGCTTGACGCTGGAGAAGGTCACGCTGGCTGATTTGGGTCAAGCCAAGCGCGTTGAGGTGGGCAAAGAAAACACCATCATCATCGATGGCAGTGGCGCTGCTGCTGACATCGAAGCCCGCGTGAAGCAAGTGCGCGTGCAGATCGAAGAAGCCACGTCTGACTACGACCGCGAGAAGCTGCAAGAGCGCGTGGCCAAGTTGGCTGGCGGTGTGGCGCTGATCAAAGTCGGTGCTGCCACCGAAGTCGAGATGAAGGAAAAGAAAGCCCGCGTTGAAGACGCCCTGCACGCGACGCGCGCCGCAGTGGAAGAAGGCATCGTGGCCGGTGGTGGCGTGGCGCTGTTGCGTGCCAAGCAAACCGCAGGCGTCATCAAGGGCGATAACGCCGACCAAGACGCGGGCATCAAACTCATCATGCGCGCCATCGAAGAGCCCATGCGCATCATCGTGTCCAACGCCGGCGAAGAGCCAAGCGTTGTGGTGAACGCAGTGTTGGCTGGCACAGGCACCTACGGCTACAACGCAGCCAACGGCACCTACGGCGACATGATCGAAATGGGCATCCTGGACCCCACCAAAGTGACCCGCACCGCGCTGCAAAACGCAGCGTCGGTCGCGTCTTTGATGTTGACCACCGAGTGCATGGTTTCCGAAGCGCCGAAAGACGAGTCGGGCGCTGGCGGCGCTGGCATGGGCGGTATGGGCGGCATGGGCGGCATGGGTGGCATGGACATGTGATGTCCACAGGCTTGGCTGGCGACTCACCCAAGTGAACGCCAGCGCGAGCTGATCGAAGAATTAAAAAACCCCGCACAGCGTGAGCTGTGCGGGGTTTTTTCTTTGGGGGTCAGATCCGTGCGCTGACTTCGACAAGCTCAGCCCGAACGGGGTTTCGAGTGTGCCTCGTTTTAAAGAACAGCTCCGAACCCTCAATCGATCCGCAAAAACACCCTGCCACCCTCAACCTTCACCGGATAGCTGCGCAGAGCCTCAATGACTGGCGCGCACATCGGCTTGCCGTCGCGCACATCGAAGCGGCCTTGGTGCAGAGGGCACTCAATTTCAAAGCCGTCGAGGTAGCCGTCGCACAGGCGGGCGTGGCCGTGAGTGCAGGTGTTGTCGGTGGCGTAGACCTCACTGCCGACGGCGTAGATCGCGATGTCGCGACCTGCGATGGCGACGCCCTTGACGTCGTCGCGGGGGAGGTCAGTGGCGGACAGTGCGTCAACCCAGTTTGATGTGCTCATCGGGGCGTTCTCATTTGAAATTCAGATCGGATAAATGATGGAGTTGGGAATCATCTCGGAGTCGTAGATGCATTCGCGTGACGCGAACTTCAAACCCGCAGGCGTGCGCACCACCAGGTCAAGGTAGCGGCCGACGTTGAAGACGGTGGATGCTTCTGACAACTTGGTGCGAAACACGGCGTAGTTGGACTCGCAGCGCCAGCGCCCTTCGCCCGCCTCGCGGATCACCAACGGGCCGACCACGTGGCGTTGGTAATAGGGGTCGTGAAACAACGTTTCTTTGATGCCGTAAACGCGGTCTTTCAGCATGCCTTTGCTGGTGAAGGCCAGCGTGGCCAGCGGGAAGCCGCGCTCGTGGTTTTCGCGCGGTTGAAGCCGGTAGATGCCGTCGTCGGTGAAGAACTCAGGCCACAAATCCCAGTGGCCGGAATCGACGGCGCTGGCGTAATCGGCGTTGAGTTGCGTCATTGCCAGCCAGTCTTCGAAGTTCACGTTGACAGTCATCGCTTCAGGCCTCCATCACTTTGCGCCAATAGCTGTACATGCCGCGTATGAGCGTTTCGGTCACCATGTGCTCTGTGTCCTCAACCTCATGCCCGCCCAACTCGGCCAGGGTGCGGTGAAACGGCTTGCTCTCGAAAGCCTGCTGCGAAAACTCGATGACCTCGCCGTCGTCGGCCGACACAAAACCGGCCGGGCCGAACAAATTGGACTGGCGCAAACGGCGCTGCGTCATGTCTTCGGTGTCGTCGTCGAAGCCGAAGTGCGTCCACACAAAATCGAAGCTGCCGTGACCGCTGGGTTGGATGTGACGGGTGGACACGCTGTTGACCTGCTGCTGCAAGATCACGCTGGGGAAGATGGTGGTCATCACCGCCGTGGGCCCACCCCACCACGGCTCGGGCACGATGTCGAGAAAGCTCGGGTCTTCGAGTTGCATGCTGGCTTTGAAGCTGGCCACCTGCGTGACCTCGTCGGCCTTGCCCGATGTGCCTGCCGCGCCTCGGGTGGAAATCATGGCCGCGTGGCGGTGCTGGGCGTCCATGCGCAATTGCGATTTGTTGTCGGCGCGCCAAAGCCCGAAGGTGACGAACCAGGTGTGCAGCAAGCCGGGGTGATACGGGTCTTTGATGTTCTCTTGCATCAGCTTCCAGTTGCCCGGAATGCGCTGGCGGTTGTAGCCGAGGATCTTCAGTTTGCGGCCGTTGAACAAGCGGTCAAAGTAGCCCAGGATGACCGGGCCGAGGAAGTCTTCCAACGGCTCGACATCAGCATCGAAAGACGCAAACACCACGCCGCCGCGCGTGGCCACTTTCAATTTGGTCAGGCCATGATCGGTGGTTTTGAAGTCAGCGGGCATGCCGCCTTGCACCACCCCTTCTCGCTTCACACCGCGCCGAAACGGCACGCCTTGCAGATCGCCTTTCAGCGTGTAGGTCCACTGGTGATACGGGCAAACAAATTCTTTGCGGTTGCCGTGGCGCTCGCGGCAAAAGCGCATGCCGCGATGGGCGCAGACGTTCTCGACCACGCTCAGCGAACCTTCCGCGTTGCCCAATTCGACACGCGACAGGATCACCGAACGCTCGCCGATCACAGTGCGTTTGAAGTCGCCGGGGTCGGGCACCTCGGCTTCCAAGCCGACGTAGCACCAGTGCGATTTGTAGAAGAAACGCTCCAGCTCTTTGCGGTAAATCTCGTCGCTGGTGTAAGCGCGGAACGGGATGCGGTGGGTGCCGTCGCTTTCCCAAATGGGCTGGTCGGGGAAGATGGTGGAGGTTTCGTTCAAGCGGTGTCTCCTGTTGTGCAGCAACGTCCTGTCAAGCCAGCTCCATGACGGTGGCACGCGCTCAAGGGGCCATCATTCCCGCTTTGCAAGAATCAGTAAATAGAATTACAGCAATGTGATGTATCACTCATCGTGATGGAAAAAACGGAGCCTTCATGGAGTTGAAAGACATTGATCTGAACCAGTTGGTGCTGTTCCAACAACTCATGCTGGAAGGCAGCGTGTCCAAGGTGGCCGACCACTTGGGGCTGACGCAACCGGCGATCAGCAACACGCTGGCCAAACTGCGGCGGCAGTTTGGCGACGACCTGTTCGTGCGCACACCCAAAGGCATGATGCCGACACCGTTTGCCAAGCAGCTGGCGGCACCCATAGGCCAAGCCCTGGGCATGATCCACAGCGGCTTGAA
>JANPNT010000466.1:0-4248 GCA_031427655.1 Burkholderiales bacterium | reverse complement strand
GTGGCATTGCGGCATTTGCCGGTGCTGCGACTGCGGGTGCTGCGACTGCGGGTCCTGCGACTACCGGTGCGGCAGGTGGCGCTTCGGCGGTTGCCGTCGCGGGCTGGTGTTGCCCCGCATCCTGCGGGCTCGGCTCATGGTCGGACGCATACCCGCGTTGGCGGACTGCCGACTTGATGTCGGCCACGTCGAGCCGCGTTTCGTCATAGCGCACGGTGGCATTTCCGGCTGCGAAGTTGACGGTCACGCTTTCGACACCCGGCACCTCGCCGATGCGCTCTTCGACACCGAGCACGCTCAACACCGACAGCATGTCGCGCACTTCAATCACGCTCGTTTTCATCGCGTCTCCTCGAATTTGTGTTTACCTGAGCGATGCGCAACGCACTCGCCTCTTCAGCCTTTGCCGGGCGGCGCGTTCTCGCGCATAAGAGCGGACTCGGGCGTTGATTTCGACGCTGGCGCTGGCGTCGCGTCGGCAGCCGATTTGGCTTGCGGGGCGGGGCCGGCAGAAGTGGCGTCAGCGGCAGCCGCTGCAGCCGGCGGAGGTTTCGGCGTGGCTGCTTCAGGCGTCGCAGGCGTCGAGCCCGGTGCTGTCTTGTCTTCGTCATCCGTTCCCGCCGATGCAGCGGGCTTGGCGTCGGCCTCGTACGAGCCTTGCCGGACGCCCGACTTGATGTCGGCAACATCCAGTCGGGTCTCGTCGTAACGAACCGTGGCGCTTCCCGCAGAGAAGTTCACGGTGACGCTTTCGACCCCCGGCACCTCGCCAATCCGGTCCTCGACGCCGAGCACGCTCAACACCGACAGCATGTCGCGCACTTCAATCACGCTCGTTTTCATCACATCTCCTGGGTTGTCCGGCTCATCGGTGATGGGCCGCTGTTGACATCGATCGCGGGCTGGCCGCGTCGATGACGTGCTTCATCAGCCTTCGCTCTTCATCTTGTGTTTGACCGGGCGCTCCTCGGTGCCCGGCCCTTCTTGCGACACCATTTCGCAGGCGGCGGCCACGGTCGGTGCGCCACCGCGCCACAGCCAACCCACCGGCAGAAACCGGTCTCCCTGCGTCGCGATTTCTGCCAGCGGTTGAAATGACACTTCCAGGTCCGATTCGACCTGCACCATGTCGTCGGGCAGCGGCTGGAATTCGCCGGTTCGTTCGTCGTGCCGATGCGGCATGAAGATGCCGAGCTCGTATGCTGAAAGCCTGCGCAGCATCGCCTGCACTTCAGGCAGGTGCATGGCCGCCTGGCCTGTTCTCAAGGCGGGTGGCAAGCCCTGGGTGCTGGATTGAAAATTGATCGCTGCTGTCATGACGTTCTCCTGTTTAAAACAAATGGCCCGTTGAGAGTGGCCGGGCCGGGTGCCGTTTTGCCGCTTGCTTCAAGGCGCAAGCCAACCTCCTGTGAAACCTGCTCTGTGCAAACCGCCTGCGATGTACGGGCAAGCTCGCATCAGTTGCCACAGCAGGCCGCTGCGATGGTTCTCGATCATCAAAACAATCGGCCCTTGGTTGAGTCCGAAATGCCACGGTGACACCCACCAGCCGTACGGATTTCCGGGCTCTCCGGGGTGCGACGGGTTGAAGGACGCCTTGAAGCCGTAGGCGTTGAACTCAGTCAACTTGGCCTGGTAGATGCAGTAGTCCAGCGTGGGCAAAACGATCTCCGGTGCGAACGGCAGCGATGCCACGACCGCCCACGGGGCCAGGGTGCCGTCATCGGGTCCGTCGGGGATGCCGCGCGCCACGTAGTCGAAGAACTGGCGCTCGACGTTGCCCACTTTCAGCGTTGCCGGGCCGGGGCCCTCGCTCGCCGTGATTCCCCAGCAATGGTCTCCGTAGCTTTCGAAGTTGCGCGGGTTGTCGATGGCGTAGCGTTGTTGGGCGTAGGTGGCGCGACGGCTGTTCTCGAAATAGTCGATGCCCTTCTCACGCATGAAGGCGTCCTGTATGCCGCGAAAGTCGATCCAGATGTGCGACAGCTGGTGCGTGAACAGCGGCCCGGCGTACAGATGGTCCTGCCCACCGCCGAGTTCGCCGCCATGCCTCCAAACATAGGTCGAGGCCCACGCGGCATAACTCGTGGCGGGCAGTGGATGCGTCGGCGAGCCCAGCCCCAGCACATAGAGCAGCAGCGCCTCGTCGTAGCCTTCCCATCGGTAGGGAAGAAAGCCGCCCTCCGGCTTCCAGCCGTGGGTGACCGTGGCGCCGCCGTTTTGCGCCCATTGCCAATCGGCGCGGCGATACAGGCTGTCGGCGAGCGTGCGGATTTCAGTCTCGTCGTGGCTGTCAGCGCCGAAGTACGCGGCGGCCGCCAAGGCGCCGGCCAGCAGGAACGTGCTGTCCACAGTGGACAGTTCGCACTGCCATGCGCGACGGCCGCTGTGCATGTCGAGAAAGTGGTAGTAGAAGCCTTGGTACCCGGTGGCGTCGGGCTCGGGACCGTGCGGGCTGTTCCAGAAAAATCGCAGCGTTGTGAGGGTGCGTTCCACAGCGGCTGCGCGGCTCATGAACCCGCGTTCGACGCTGACCGGATAGCAAGCCAGCGCCAGGCCGGTGGCGGCAATGCTGGCAGGCCAATTCGGCGCGGTCTTGTCGATCACCAGTCCATTGGCAGGATTCGTCTCGTGCAAAAAATAGTCGAAGGTGTCGCACTGAAGCTTGTGCAGCGCGGCGTCGATGCTCAGCTTCCCCGCCTGAGTGCTGCTGTCCACGGCGTCAATGCTTCGCGACGTAGGTGAGCCAGCCGACCAGCCAGACCAAGGCCGGCACCAACAGCACCCACTTGAAGTCGGAGTGCAGCGCGAAGTTGGTCGCACTCATCAGCCCCACCGTGAGCGCACCACAAAGGGCAATGGCCCAGGACGCTCCGTGGGGTCGGGATGGCAAGGCCGTTTGGGCAACGAACACCGTCAGCACGCCAGCACCGGTCATGAATCCACCCATCACGGTGAACACGCGTTTCAACCAATCAGCGAGTCCCGGCACATCCGCCTGAATCCGGGCCAGGGTGGTGCCCATGAAGCGCGGATCTTCCGGCAGCAGGGGCGGTCGCAGCAACATGAAGTAAAGGCCCAAGCCCACCAGCCACAGGCCGCATGCGGTGAGCATCCAGACCGAGGGCTGGCGACTTTTGGTAACGGCATTCATTGTGTTGAAACCCCGGTTGCGGCACGCGCCGTGAGGCTGGGCAGTTCCTTATTTCGCAGGCGCGGCGGGCATCCGGTCCATCATCATCTTCATCATGGTCTGCATCATCTGCATGCGTTTTTCCATCATCTGATGGCGCCCGCCCATGTCGCCGGACATGCCCTGCATGCCCTTCATGTCGCCCATGCCGGAGCCGGACATTCCGTCCATCATCTTCATGCCGTCCTGCATCGACTTCATGTGTTCGGCCATCAGCCTGTTGTGCTCTTCAGGGGTTTTGGCGCTCATCACCTTGTCGTGCATTTCGCGCATGTTCTTCATCTGCGCGTCCATGCTGGCCATGCGTTCGGGCGCGGCCATGCTGCCGCTGGCGGGTGCGCTGCCCATGGTCATTGCCGGGGTGGTCGTGCAGGCAATCAGCGTGCTCGCGGTAGTCAATGCAATGGCGAGGGGAATGAATCGGAATTGGGTCATGACAGACTCCTGTGGGGGGTTGAGAAACACGGAAAGTGACACGGAAATCGATGCGGAAGAGGTGCTTGCCGAGGGGCTGCGCCTGGACCTTGGCGTGCAGGCACAAGTGCCCCGAGTGCGCACGCGCTGGCGCAACCCGCAGCGAAGCGCAGACGCCTCGCTGTGATCGCAGTGGCCGGTTAAATCGTCAAACGCAAAAAGCGGATGACCATCGGCGCGCCAGGCGGCGGTGGCCGGTCATCGAACGACTGCTTCGCTGTGGCGAGGAGCGGAAAGTACGGTGCGCCGGCAAGCACGTGCATCGGGGCCTGCGCCAAGTCAGTGATGTCGTGACCCTGTTGCTTCGCGGCGGCTGCTGAAGCCTCGCTGTCGCAGAAGCTCTTGCAGTGCGCCTTGCTTGAATCTTCGTGGCCCGACGGTTCGTCAGCGGGTGCCGGCGCTTCGCTGTGCGGCAGCACAGCGAAGTGACCGTGAGCCTTGATCACCGTGCTAGACGGGGCATGGGTTTGCGTGGGACCCTGGTGATGGGCGGGCACCTTGATCTGCAGAACACAAGCGTTGACGACGCCAGCCGCCAGCGCGAACACCCACGCCACCAGCATCACCATGACGGTGCGTTG
>JANPNT010000465.1:0-7988 GCA_031427655.1 Burkholderiales bacterium | reverse complement strand
GGCCGAAGCGCACACAGCGGGTGCAGTGGATGCAGCGGCTCATCTCCTGCATGGAAATCAGCGGGCCCACGTCCTTCTGGAAGACGACGCGTTTTTCTTCGGTATACCGCGAAGTGGAGCCGCCGTAGCCGACCGCCAGGTCTTGCAATTGGCACTCGCCGCCCTGGTCGCAAATGGGGCAATCCAAAGGGTGATTGATGAGCAAAAACTCCATCACGCTTTGCTGCGCCTTCAAGGCTTTGTCGCTCTTGGTGCGAACGATCATGCCCTGCGTGACGGGGGTGGCGCACGCCGGCATGGGCTTGGGCGCTTTCTCCACATCGACCAAGCACATGCGGCAATTGGCGGCGATGCTCAGCTTCTTGTGATAACAAAAATGCGGGATGTAGGTGCCAGCCGCGTCGGCGGCGTGCATGACCATGCTGCCTTCTGCTACCGCTACTTTTTGCCCGTCGAGTTGGATTTCAATCATGGAATGGTGAAGTCAGACGTAGGCCGGAACCACGCAGGTTTTATGTTCAACGTGATGCACGAACTCATCGCGGAAGTGTTTGATCATGGCGCGCACCGGCATGGCCGCAGCGTCACCCAAAGCGCAAATCGTGCGACCCTGAATGTTGTCGGCCACTGAGTTGAGCAGGTCAATGTCTTCCATTCGGCCTTGCCCGTGTTCAATGCGGTGCACCATGCGGTGCAACCAGCCAGTGCCTTCGCGGCAAGGCGTGCACTGACCGCAACTTTCGTGGCTGTAAAAGTAGCTCAGGCGCAGCAAGCTCTTCACCATGCAGCGCGAGTCGTCGATCACGATGACTGCACCCGAGCCCAGCATCGAACCAGCTTTGGCGATGCTGTCGTAATCCATGGTCACATCCATCATGGTCGCGCCCGGCAAGATGGGCGCAGACGACCCGCCAGGAATCACGGCCTTGAGTTTTCGCCCCTGGCGCACGCCACCGGCCAACTCGAGCAGCACCGGGAACGGCGTGCCCAGAGGCACTTCAAAATTGCCCGGCCGCTCGACATCGCCCGACACTGAATAGATCTTCGTGCCGCCGTTGTTGGGCTTGCCAATTTCGAGGTAGGGCACGCCACCATTGCGAATGATCCAGGGCACGGCCGCGAAAGTTTCGGTATTGTTGATGGTGGTGGGCTTGCCGTACAAACCATAGCTGGCAGGAAAAGGCGGCTTGTAGCGGGGTTGGCCTTTTTTGCCTTCCAGGGATTCAAGCAGGGCCGTTTCTTCGCCGCAAATGTAGGCACCAAAACCGTGTGACGCGTGGAGCTGGAAGTTGAAGGTCGAACCCATCAACTTGTCGCCCAAAAAGCCAGCAGCGCGAGCCTCTTCCAGCGCCGCTTCAAAGCGCTCGTAGGCGTCAAAAATTTCACCGTGGATGTAGTTGTAGCCGACGCTGATGCCCATGGCATAGGCCGCAATCGCCATGCCTTCAATCACGATGTGCGGGTTGAACATCAAGATGTCGCGGTCTTTGCAGGTTCCCGGCTCACCCTCGTCGGAATTGCAAACCAAGTACTTCGCACCGGGGTACATGCGCGGCATGAAGCTCCACTTCAAGCCTGTAGGGAAACCCGCGCCGCCACGGCCGCGCAGGCCCGAGGCTTTGACTTCGGCGATAACCTGTTCGGGCGTTATGCCTTCGCCATCATCCAGACCCAGAATTTTGCGTAGGGCCTGGTAACCACCGCGCGCCACGTAATCTTGCAAGCGCCAGTTGCTACCGTTCAGGTCGGCATAAATTTGCGGCTTGATGTGACGCCCGTGGAAGCAGGTCAGGCTGCCGTCGGTTTGAAATTGGGAGAGATCAAGCATGGAGTGGGCCGTCAACGCGGGGCTGGTTTTGGATCAATTCGATCAAATCGTCGAGCTTGTCGTGAGTCATGTAGCTGCACATTTGACGGTCGTTCACCAGCAGCACCGGCGCATCGGCGCAGGCACCTAAACATTCGCTTTTTTGCAGCGTGATTCGACCGTCGGCAGTGGTGCCACCCTCTTCGATTTTCAAGCGCTCGCACAGGTAAGCCAACGCGGTTTCGCCGTTGCGCAATTGGCAGGGCAGATTGGTGCACACATTCAACTTGAACTGGCCCAGCGGACGCTGGTTGTACATGTTGTAGAAGGTGGTGACCTCGTGCACCGCAATCGGAGGCATGCGCAAGTACGCCGCTATTTGCTGTTCACTTTCAGCCGACACATAGCCCTGTTCTTGCTGGACGATGGCCAAGCAAGCCATCACGGCCGACTGCGCTTGATCGCTGGGGTACTTGGCGACTTCAAACGCAAAGCGCTTCAAGGTCGCTTCCGAAACACTAACGACGGACGTCATCACTTCGCTCAACGGTCTATCTCCCCAAACACGATGTCCATGGTGCCGATCACCGCCACGGCGTCGGCAATCATGTGGCCGCGCGCCATCTCGTCCAAAGCTGCCAAATGCGAGAAGCCCGGCGCGCGAATTTTCAAACGGTAAGGCTTGTTGGCACCGTCGCTGACGATGTAGATGCCGAACTCGCCTTTCGGGTGTTCCACCGCAGCGTAAGCCTCGCCTTCGGGCACATGAAAGCCTTCGGTGAACAGCTTGAAGTGGTGGATCAACTCTTCCATGCTGGACTTCATTTCCAGCCGCGAAGGCGGTGCAACTTTGTGGTTGTCAGTGATCACCGGGCCCGGATTTGCTTTGAGCCACGCCACGCACTGTTGAATGATGCGGTTGGACTGGCGCATCTCTTCGATGCGCACCAAGTAGCGGTCGTAGGTGTCGCCGTTGACGCCCACAGGAATGTCGAAATCCATGCGGTCGTAGACGTCGTAAGGCTGCTTCTTGCGCAAGTCCCATTCAATGCCGGAGCCACGCAACATCGGGCCGGTGAAGCCGAGGTTCAACGCACGCTCGGGTGTGACCACGCCAATGCCGACGGTACGCTGCTTCCAAATGCGGTTGTCGGTCAGCAAGGTTTCGTAGTCGTCGATGCACTTCGGGAAGCGCGCCGCAAAGTCGCTGATGAAATCGAGCAACGAACCTTGGCGGTTGTCGTTGAGCGACGACATGATCTTGGCGTTGCGCACCTTGGACGCCTTGTACTGCGGCATCTGCTCGGGCAGGTCGCGGTACACGCCGCCCGGGCGAAAGTAGGCCGCATGCATGCGTGCGCCAGAGGCGGCTTCGTACATGTCGAACAAGTCTTCGCGTTCTCGGAAGCAGTAGATGAACACGTTCATCGCGCCGCAGTCCAGCCCGTGCGCACCCAGCCACATCAGGTGGTTCATCACGCGGGTGATTTCGCTGAACATGACGCGGATGTACTGCGCACGCTCCGGCACGGTCACGCCCATCAGCCGCTCGATGGCCAGACAGTAGGCGTGCTCGTTGCACATCATCGACACGTAGTCCAGCCTGTCCATGTAGGGCAGCGACTGGATGTAAGTTTTGCTCTCGGCCAGCTTTTCAGTGGCGCGGTGCAGCAAGCCGATGTGCGGATCGGCGCGTTGAATCACTTCGCCGTCCAACTCCAACACCAAGCGCAGCACACCGTGCGCAGCGGGATGCTGTGGACCAAAATTCAAGGTGTAGTTCTTAATCTCAGCCATTGAAACAATCTGAACTGCGCGACCCAAACGGGACGATATTTTTGAAGCGAACGCCGCAGATCCGGCTCTGCCGGGGTGCTGGCGTTGCCCGCTTGAGGGGATGCGGCAAAGCCGCTACGGGGGTGGGTGTCATCAGTGCAGGCCTCCGTAGTTGTCTTCACGGATGATCCGGGGCGTGATGTCGCGCGAATCTATCGTGACCGGCTGATAAATCACGCGTTTTTGCTCGGCGTCGTAGCGCATTTCGACATGGCCCGAAGTCGGAAAGTCTTTGCGGAAGGGGTGACCGATGAAGCCGTAGTCGGTCAGGATGCGGCGCAGGTCAAGGTGGCCTTCAAAAATGATGCCGTACAAGTCAAAAGCTTCTCGCTCAAACCAATTGGCCGAGCTCCAGACGTCGTTCAATGACGCCACTGTGGGCATGTCGTCGTCCAGGCAAAACACCTTCAGACGCAGGCGCCAGTTTTGGCTAACCGACAACAAATGCGAGACCACGCAAAAGCGCAGGCCGTCCCAGTCTTGGTCTTTGTAGCTAGAGTAATCCACGCCGCAAACATCAAGGAGTTGTTCGAACTTCAGCGACGGCTGGTCTCGAAGGATCAACGCCGTTGCGAGGTAGTCGTCTTGCGACACGGTGAGCGTGAGTTCACCCCGATCGGCGACGAGCTTCTTCACGCGCGCACCCAAGGCCGATTGAACGGCGGCCTGCAAAGTCTGCAAGCGGGTCAAGCTCATGAAGGCGGAGGCGGTGGTGTCTTCCATGTCAGCCGGTCAATGTCAACGAGCAATTGTGTTTTCGCGGCGGATCTTGGACTGCAACTGCAAGATGCCGTAAAGCAAAGCCTCTGCCGTGGGCGGGCAGCCGGGCACGTAAACATCCACTGGCACGATGCGATCGCAACCGCGCACCACCGAATAGCTGTAGTGGTAATAACCACCGCCGTTGGCGCACGAACCCATGCTCAGCACCCAGCGCGGCTCAGCCATTTGGTCGTAGACCTTGCGAAGCGCAGGAGCCATCTTGTTGCACAGCGTGCCGGCCACGATCATCAAATCGCTTTGCCGTGGGCTGGGCCGAAACAACATGCCGAAGCGGTCGATGTCATAACGCGCCGCGCCGGCATGCATCATTTCCACCGCACAGCACGCCAAGCCAAATGTCATGGGCCACAGCGAGCCGGTTTTTGACCAATTGATGACCGTGTCGAGGCTGGTGGTGACGAAGCCTTCTTTGAGTACGCCTTCTATGCCCATCTAAATGACTCCATTGGTCAACTCGCACCAAGCCGAACGCCAGGCCAAACGCCGAGCCGCTCCCAAATCGGCCTGCATCCCTTCAGGGAATCGCAGGACGTACCCGTCACGCGAGGGCTCAACTATTCCCAATCCAGGGCACCTTTTTTCCACTCGTAGGCAAAGCCCACAACCAGGATGCCCAGAAAAACCATCATTGCCGAAAAGCCAGTAGGCCCGATTTCGCGAAGCGACACCGCCCAAGGGAAAAGGAAAGCAATTTCCAGATCGAACAAGATGAAGAGAATAGCGACCAAGTAATAGCGCACGTCGAATTTCATGCGCGCATCTTCGAAGGCTTCGAAGCCACATTCGTAGGGTGAGTTTTTGGCCGCGTCGGGCCGATTCGGACCAAACACAAAACCTATCACCTGGGGCACCACACCAACCGCCACGCCGACCAGGATGAACAAAATCACTGGCAGGTAGGGTTCTAAATTCATGGTGTATTTTCGGACTTTAAATGCAGCCTGCGAAAGCATGGAGATTCGCAGAAATCAGATATTTGGTGCCGACGGCGAGACTCGAACTCGCAAAGCTTTCGCCACTACCACCTCAAGATAGCGTGTCTACCAATTTCACCACGTCGGCCGACTCAAAAAGTCGATGCAACTGCTTCGGATGGCGTGAGGAATTGCTCTCCAAAACAGCACTAAATTCTAACCTCAAAGAATTGCGTTTTGAGGTTCTTCGCTGCACTGCAACATAGGTGCAGCGCCCTGGGTCAGAGCGTTGAGCTTGTCACTTCGTCGGAATGGCAGCCGCGCCCGATGCCGGAACTGCAGCCGGTGCAGGCACGGCAGGAAGGATCACAGCCGAAGCGGCCACGGATGGCGCACCTGGAATTTGTGCAGCGCCGGATGCTGGTGCTGCGGCGGGCACAGCGACTGCTGGACGGTCGAGCACGCTGCCCGCAGATGTGCGGGTGCGGTCATTGGCGATATAGGCCAGAGTCAAAGTGCATGCGAAGAAAACCGCTGCGCAGGCCGCCGTCGAGCGCGACAAAAAGTTCGCGCTGCCTGTGGCGCCGAACAAACTGCCCGAAGCACCGCTGCCGAACGACGCACCCATGTCAGCGCCTTTGCCGTGCTGCACCAACACCAAGCCGATCATGGTCAGCGCCGACAAGATCTGCGCGGCCACCACCAAATTCAAAATCCAGTTCATTTTTTCAAGCTCCAAAAAACTGAGGCACGCTCAACGAAGTGAGCTGCCCATGGCATTGCAAATGGCCACAAAGTCTGCGGCCTTGAGGGAGGCCCCTCCGATCAACCCGCCGTCGATGTCGGGTTGAGAAAACAGCTGGTGCGCGTTGTCAGCTTTGACGCTGCCGCCGTACAAAATTAGCATCTGTGGTGCTTTTTCGGTCGCCGCTTGCAGTTGAACGCGCAGCACAGCGTGCACTGCTTGAGCCTGTTCGGGAGTCGCGGTTTTGCCCGTGCCGTTGGCCCAAACCGGCTCTTACGCTACCACCACTTGCGAAATGCAGTGCGCCAGGGTGTGAATGACTGCCGAAAGCTGGCGCTTCACCACCGCATCGGTTTGGCCTGCTTCACGCTCGGCCAAAGTTTCGCCAACGCAAACAACAGGCGTCAGGCCGTGGGCCAGAGCAATCTTGGCTTTGTCGGCAACAAGTTGGTCAGATTCCCCATGCATGGCGCGGCGTTCCGAGTGACCCACCAGCACGTAGGTACAGGCAAATTCACTCAGCATTGAAGCGGCCACTTCACCCGTGAATGCACCGTTCTCATGCGCCGAACAGTCTTGCGCGCCCCAGGCCACATGACTGCCGTGCAGTGCCAAGGCCACATCTGCCAAGTAGGGAAACGGTGCGCACACGGCAACGTCGCCATTCGAAGGGCCCGCCGCGCGCAAGCCATCAAGCAAGGCCGCGTTGGCGGCGCGGCTGCCGTTCATCTTCCAGTTGCCAACCACCAAGTTACGACGAGTCATTGAGGTCATGACGTTCACCATGTGAGCACCAATTTACCGATGTGCTGGTTTGACTCCATCAAGCTGTGTGCCTGCGCCGCCTGAGCAGCAGGGAACACTTGATAAATCACCGGCTTGATTTGGCCGGACAGCAACCACGGCCAGACGTTTTTCAACAGCGAAGCCGCAATGGCCGACTTGAATGCCAAAGGTCGAGGCCGCAATGTCGAACCGCTGATCGTCAGGCGACGACGAAGCATCGCGCCTGCATCGATCTTCGATTCGACACCACCTTGCACGGCAATGATGACCAAGCGCGCGTCTTCGGCCATGCAAGTCAATTCGCGCTCCACGTAACTTCCAGCCACCATGTCGAGGATCACGTCCACGCCGCGATCCAGTGTGAGTCGACGCGCCTCGGCCGCAAAATCTTGGCTGCGATAGTTGATGGCGTGGTCGGCCCCGAGCGCCAGACAAGCTGCGGCTTTCTGGTCCGAACCCACCGTGACAATAACGGTCGCGCCTGCCGCTTTGGCCATTTGGATGGCGGTGACGCCGATGCCGCTACTGCCACCTTGAATCAGCAGCGTCTCGCCACTTTTCAAACGCGCCCGGTCAAACACGTTGGACCACACGGTGAAGAATGTTTCGGGCAGGCTGGCGGCTTCAATGTCTGTCAAATTTCCTGGCACGGGCAGGCATTGACCGACGGGCGCGACGCACCATTCGGCGTAACCGCCACCCGCCACCAAAGCACACACACGGTCGCCGAGTTTGAAGCCTGCGGCTGCCATCGCCGCAGCGTCACCGTCAGAGATGGTTCCAGCGATTTCCAAGCCCGGCAAATCAGACGCGCCGGGCGGCACAGGGTAAAAACCTTTGCGCTGCAACACATCCGGCCGGTTCACACCCGAAGCCGCCACACGCACCAGCACCTCACCCGCAGCCGCCACAGGCTTGGGACGTTCGGTCGGTTGCAGCACTTCCGGGTCACCGAAGTGCGTGATGTGGATCGCTTTCATGATGTGTTTTTCGACCAGTGGCCGCTCACGAATTCCGCTCACGGCCCGTCAAAGATCAACGCTCAGTTGTGCCCGCCTTCAGTTGGGTTGGGCTGAAACGCAGGCGCTTGATCGCGGTCGATCAGGGCCTTCATCGA
>JANPNT010000464.1:0-1783 GCA_031427655.1 Burkholderiales bacterium | reverse complement strand
AGATGCCACCGTCGACATCATGCTCAGCTTGGCTCAAAACGGCTGCGACGTGATTGAGCTGGGCGTGCCGTTTTCCGACCCCATGGCCGACGGCCCGGTCATTCAAAAAGCCGCTGAGCGCGCTCTGGCACACGGCATCGGTATGCCCCAAGTGTTGGACTACGTGCGCGCTTTCCGCGTCCGTAACAACACCACGCCGGTCGTCTTGATGGGTTATGCCAACCCTGTCGAACGCTACGGCATCAACCGCTTTGTGGCTGACGCGTCGGCCGCCGGTGTCGATGGTGTGTTGGTGGTGGACTATCCGCCCGAAGAGTGCGAAGCCTTCGCAAAAACTTTGCGTGAGCACGCGATGGACCCGGTATTTTTGCTGGCACCGACATCCACCGAAGCGCGCATGCGCGAGGTTGGTCGCATCGCCAGTGGCTATATTTACTACGTCTCGCTGAAAGGCGTCACAGGTGCCGGTCACTTGGATGTGGCCGCTGTGGCCAAGACCATCCCGCGTATCCGCCAGCACGTCAGCATTCCGGTGGGCGTGGGTTTCGGCATACGCGATGGGGCCACCGCGAAGGCTGTTGCGAGGGTGTCCGACGCCGTGGTCATCGGCTCGGCGCTGGTGCAGTTGCTGGAAACCCAGACGCGTGAGAATGTGGCCGCGGCGGCGGGTCGATTTGCCGCCACCATCCGCGCCGCTATGGACACCGCAGACAAACCTGAAGGAGCATTGCGATGAGTTGGTTGGAGAAACTGCTGCCGCCGAAGATGCCGCAAACCGATCCGAGCGAGCGCCGCACGGTGCCCGAAGGCTTGTGGATCAAATGCCCATCATGCGAAACGGTGCTTTACAAAAGCGACTTGGAACGAAACATTAATGTTTGCCCTAAGTGCAGTCACCACCACCGCATCGGCGCGCGTGCGCGGCTTGACGCCTTCCTTGATGCGGAGGGTCGGTTTGAAATAGGTCAAGAAGTCCTGCCGGTGGATGCACTCAAATTCAAAGACAGCAAAAAGTATCCGCAGCGTTTGAAAGAGGCGCTTGAAAACACAGGCGAAACCGACGCCTTGGTGGTCATGGGCGGCTCGATACACAGCATTCCTGTGGTGGTGGCGTGCTTTGAGTTTGAGTTCATGGGCGGCTCGATGGGCTCCGTGGTGGGCGTGCGTTTTGTGCGCGGCGTGGAAATGGCGCTGGGGCAAAAAACTCCCTTCATCAGCTTTACCGCCACCGGTGGCGCACGCATGCAAGAAGGCTTGCTCAGCCTGATGCAAATGGCCAAGGTCAATGCCGCGCTCACGCGTTTGGCCAAAGGCAAGATGCCCTACGTCAGCGTGTTAGCCGACCCGACCATGGGCGGCGTGTCGGCCAGCTTCGCCTTCATGGGCGATGTGGTCATGGCCGAACCCAAAGCGCTGATCGGTTTTGCAGGCCCGCGCGTGATCGAAAACACCGTGCGCGAAAAGCTGCCCGAAGGCTTTCAGCGTGCCGAGTTTTTGATGCAAACCGGTGCCATCGACATGATCGTGGACCGACGTGAATTGAAGCGCACGGTGGCGCAATCCATCGCCATGTTGACGCGCCAAAGCGCCGACGCCGTGGCTTGATGTTTGAAAGCTTGGCGTTCTACTTCAGGGCGGCTGCGGCCGCCCTGATTCGTTTTGATTGCGGACTGAGCTGCTTGAACTTTCATTCGCTCATTGCCATCTACGTACCTCCGCTACCTGCTATTTACATGAATGGGCCTCCCGTGCAGCACCGTCTTCGTTTCGCCCTCGTCATCGC
>JANPNT010000463.1:0-2498 GCA_031427655.1 Burkholderiales bacterium | reverse complement strand
GCCGTCCGGTGCACCGCAGCGTGGATCGGTGGCCGTCGTGTTGATGCTGTTGATGCCGGCGTGGACGATCGGCCAGTGGTAATCGTAAAACTGACCAGGGTAGAAAAAAGCACCTGCGAAGCCATCGTTCTCGGCGCCGTGGTGGCCATTGTGTTCATGGGTGCTGATCGTGTGCCGGCCGAATCCATTGTTTTGCGTGACATCGTCGGAAAGCCCGTTATGGTGACGAAACAGGATCGGTTCTCCATACCGGCCCAGCAGCAGCTTCGGCGGTACGGTGCCGCCGAAGGTCCAGAATGATTTCGGGTCCTGATGCGGCATCACGTGATGAAAGCAGGGATCGACCGGCGCAGCAGGATTGATGCCGCAGTTCTGACTGGAAGCGACGCCAGGCATGTAATCGGTACAGATCCTGGCGCCTTGCTGGAACACCTCGACTTCCACCTTCGGGGCGAACTGCGCAAACTTCTGATGCGCCCACATGTCGCCCGGCGGCCGGCCTTCGATCGGTCCGGTGCCGCCGCCCAGCGCAGCCGACACCGGTCGTTGGGTCTGGTTGGACAATGCCATCGGACGTGGATTGAGGTATCCGGCCGGCTGCCGGTTCATCAGGTCGAAACGTGGCATCGGCTGGGTGAATGGCTGGGCGCCAAAGAGCGGACTGCGTGGCGCACCGGTGGGAATGGCTGCATGCGCATTGCCGACCAATGGATTGAGGCCGTTTTTCCAGGCGAGCGCGCCGCTACCGGTGAACAATCCCCATTTGAAGAGGTCGCGGCGACTGACCGTTCCATGAGACAAGGCAGCGACGATTTCCTGACGGTTGCAACGCGCGGTCACCGCTTCTCGCACTCTTTGCGCACTTGCATCTTTATCCAAATACATATTCATTCCTTTACCTTGATAAAAATTAGAAAAAACATTCAAGAACTTTGATAAATACTAAGACTTGATGATTTAATTCAAGCGACTGGAAGTTCAGTTTTTGACTTGTAAGTAGTTGACATGGACAGAATGCGTTTCTTATCTTTACTGCATTTGATAAATATCAATACAAAACAATCAAATAAATGTTTTTTTATAAAAACATTATTTAAAAAAAACATTAAATCTTTAAGTCCTTGTTTGTTTAAGCTCAAGAGAAATCAATATGGAAGGTTCAATCTTTTTCGGCGGGTACGCGCCTTTGTGACGAGAAGAGCACTTGGTTTTTTCCGTTGCAAATGAACCATCCGTAAAACGTTGTGCAGGGCATGCCGCCGGCACCAATTTTTCTTGTAAAGGATGGAGACGTGTCTCACTTTCATGTAGATGTATCTGTAGAACAAAGCTCGCGTGGATCGGAAGATCGGCCGGGATCCGGTGGGCAGCTTCGACGCCATCGGCGTGCTGATGCTGCGCGACGGGCTCCTTCTCGCATGCAACGGACGACCTGGGCCGGCGCGGCGCTGCTGTGCCTTGCAGCTGCCCTGCCCGGCAGTGCCGTTTTCGCGCAAGATGTCACCGGATCGCTCTCGCTGAAAACCGTGCCCGTGCCAGGACCGTCGCCAGCCGACCTCGCCGAATTCGTGCGTGACAAGGACGCCGCCATCCGGCTTGGCAAGGCGCTTTTCTGGGACGTCCGTGTCGGCAGCGACAGCAAGACCGCTTGCGCCAGCTGCCACTTCGCCGCCGGCGCCGACCCCCGCATCAAGAATCAGGTCGACCCTGGCCTGTTGCGACGCTTTCCGAATCTGCTCGATGCCAATCCGGATCACACCTTCCAGCTCGGCGGCGGACCGAACTACACCTTGCGCGCCAGTGACTTTCCGTTCACGAAGCATGCCGACATCAACGATGCCTCCACCCGTATTTCGGACATCAACGACATCGCCTCCTCGCAGGGCGTGCTGACGGCCACGTTCAGGGACGTGATCGGAAAGTCCACCAGCGGCATCACCACCGGTCTTGCCAAGACCGGCCCGGATGTCTGCGACGTCGTCTCCGATTCGGTCATGAACCATGGCGACGGCTTCAACATCAACGGCATCAACACGCGCCGGGTCGAGCCGCGCAATACGCCGACCATGATCAATGCGGCGTTCAACTTCCGTAATTTCTGGGACGGGCGGGCCAACAATGTCTTCAACGGGGCTGACCCGTTCGGCCTGCGCAATCCGAATGCCCTGGTCTGGAAAACCGTGAACGGCGTCTTGCAGGAAGTGCCGGTTGCCCTGTTCTCGTCGTCGCTCGCTTCACAAGCATCCGGACCGCCTTCGTCAAACACCGAGATGAGCTGTCGCGGGCGTAGCTTCGCCAAGATTGGCCAGAAGATGCTTGGCCTGAAACTGCTCGGCGACCAGGCGATTTCCCCGAGCGACAGCGTGCTTGCCATGTTCAGTCTCAGCCGGCCGGACTACGGCACGATGGTGCGCCTGGCATTCCAGCCCGCCTATTGGGAGCGGTAAACTGGACGAGGCCGGAAGCATTTTCGATGAGTTGAACGTACACGTCGAAGG
>JANPNT010000462.1:0-6598 GCA_031427655.1 Burkholderiales bacterium | reverse complement strand
GATCAAAGTGACGAGTGCTACACGCGCTCAGGCGGTGAGCTTTCGCACCAGCGAGTACCCTGCCTTTCCCACCGACATGCAAGCCCAATTCATGGCGTTGAACTGCATTGCTGAAGGCACGTCGAAGGTCACCGAAACCATCTTCGAAAACCGCTTCATGCACGTCAATGAAATGTCGCGCTTGGGCGCAAAAATTGAAGTCGATGGCCGCTTGGCCGTCGTCCAAGGTGTGGCCAGGTTGTCGGGTGCCACGGTGATGGCCACCGACCTGCGCGCCTCTGCCGGTTTGGTCATCGCGGGCTTGGTCGCCGACGGCCAAACCGTGATCGACCGCATCTATCACCTCGACCGTGGCTATGACCGCATGGAAGCCAAGCTGCGCGCAATTGGTGCCGACATCGAGCGAGTCAAGTAGGCCCCACACATGAATTCAATGATCACCTTGGCGCTGTCAAAGGGCCGCATCTTTGACGAGACCTTGCCGCTGCTGCGGGCCGCAGGCATTGAGGTGAGCGAAGACCCTGAAAAGTCGCGCAAGCTCATCATTGGCACCAACCGGGCGAATGTGCGCGTGGTGCTGGTGCGCGCCACCGACGTGCCCACCTACGTTCAATACGGCGGGGCCGACATTGGCGTCACCGGCAAAGACACGCTGATTGAGCACGGCGGCGACGGCCTCTACCAACCTTTGGATTTGCAAATTGCGCAGTGCCGCATGAGCGTGGCCACCCGAGCAGACTTTGATTACGCCAGCGCGGTGAAGCAAGGCTCACGCATCCGAGTGGCGACCAAATTTACGCGCATCGCCAGCGAGCATTTCGCCACCAAAGGCGTGCACGTTGACCTCATCAAGCTTTACGGATCGATGGAATTGGCCCCGCTCACCGGCCTGGCCGACGCCATTGTTGACCTCGTGTCCAGCGGCAACACCTTGCGCGCCAACCACTTGGTGGAAGTGGAAAAAATCATGCACATCTCGGCTCGCTTGGTGGTGAACCAAGCCTCGCTCAAACTCAAGCGCGAACCCATCCGCGCCATCATCGATGCGTTTGCATCGGCCATCGCCGAAAAAGACGCGAACACAGCCGCCAACCCAGACGCCAGCCGCTCAAAATGAACCCCGTCAACATTCGCTCGCTCAACACCGCCACCGCCGATTTCGAAGTCGAGTTCCAACGCGTTTTGCACTGGTCGGCCGAGACCGACCATGCGATCGAAGAGCGCGTGGCCAGCATCTTGGCTGACGTCCAAACGCGTGGTGATGCGGCGCTGTTGGAGTACACGCACCGCTTTGACGGCGTGGTGGCTCACTCAGTGAGCGAGTTGGAAATCAGCCGCGCCGATTTGTTGGCCGCGTTGGACGCGATCACGCCCGCCCAACGCGCCGCCTTGGAAGCCGCCGCCGAGCGCGTGCGCAGCTACCACCAGCGCCAGCTCGATGCCTGCGGCCGCTCCTGGCAGTACCTTGACGCAGACGGCAACCTGCTCGGTCAAAAGGTCACGCCGCTAGACCGCGTGGGCATTTACGTGCCGGGTGGCAAAGCGGCGTATCCGTCGAGCGTGTTGATGAGCGCGGTGCCCGCCAAAGTGGCAGGTGTCGGCGAAATCGTCATGGTGGTTCCGACACCCAAGGGTGAGCGCAATCAGCTGGTTCTCGCTGCCGCCGCCATCTCAGGTGTTGACCGAGTCTTCACGCTGGGCGGGGCGCAAGCCGTGGCGGCGCTCGCTTACGGCACTCAAACCGTGCCTGCGGTGCACAAAATCACCGGCCCCGGCAACGCTTATGTGGCCAGCGCCAAGCGCCGCGTGTTCGGCAAGGTCGGCATCGACATGATTGCCGGGCCAAGCGAAATTTTGGTGTTGGCCGATGGCAGCACGCCCGCCGATTGGGTGGCCATGGACTTGTTCAGTCAGGCCGAACACGACGAGATGGCGCAGAGCATCTTGCTGTGTCCCGACGCCGCCTACATCGCGCAGGTCAAGGGTGCCATCGACCGCCTGATGGGCGACATGCCGCGCCGTGCCGTGATCCGCGCCTCGCTCGAAGGCCGCGGTGCGCTCATCCAAACCCGCAGCATGGAAGAGGCCTGCGACATCAGCAACCGCATCGCTCCCGAACACTTGGAAGTCAGCTCGCGCGACCCGCACCGCTGGGAGCCGCTGCTGCGTCACGCTGGCGCAATTTTCCTGGGTGCCTTCACCAGCGAAAGCCTCGGCGACTACTGCGCCGGCCCCAACCACGTGCTGCCCACCTCAGGCACCGCACGCTTCTCATCGCCGCTGGGGGTTTACGACTTTCAAAAGCGCAGCAGCTTGATTGAAGTGAGTGAAGTCGGCGCGCAAAAGTTGGGTGTGATCGCGGCTGAACTGGCTTACGGCGAAGGCCTGCAAGCGCATGCGCGGGCGGCAGAGATGCGACTGAAGCAGAAATGATTTATTGACACGAAGTTCGTGTTGCACGAAAATCGTGTGATGTTTTGATCAGGAAACTTCATGAAAAACATCACCGTGAGCATGAAAGAAGACGCCGCCGATTGGGCGCGACTCGAAGCAGCGCGCCGAAACACCAGCGTTTCCCGCTTGCTGGGAGAGATGGTGGCCGAAAAGATGCGGCATAACGACAGTTACGAGCGCGCCATGAACGAGTGGTTGAACCGAATTCCACGTTGGAAGACGGACGGCGCAGCCTACCCAACACGCGACGCCAGCAACGATCGGAGTGACCGCGGTGACTTCAGTCTTCGTTGACACCAACGTCCTGCTCTACAGCGAGGACGCCGCCGACCCAGTCAAGCAAGCGCGTGCCACGGCATGGTTGCGCGAGCTGTGGTTGCGACGGCTGGGACGCGTCAGCAACCAAGTCTTGAATGAGTTTTATGTGAACGCGACGCGTAAGCTCCAGCCTTCGATGCCGCAAGGCGATGCGCGCGCCGAGGTGCGCAGATACCAACGGTGGCAACCGTGGGTTTTGGATCACGCCTCCGTTGAGACTGCGTGGTCGGTTCAGAGCCGATTTCAACTGAGCTATTGGGACGCCTTGGTGGTTGCCGCTGCGCAAGCGCAAGGCTGCCGCTACTTGCTCTCAGAAGACATGCAGCATCAACAAATGCTGGACCAAATGCAAATCATCAATCCTTTTTTGAGCGGGCCGGAATTGCTCGACGCTGCATGAATGCCAGCCTGCAAACCCGCATGAAGCTGACCCTGCGCCAGGACGTGCAGTCCATGCACGCCTACGCCGTGCAGCCCAGCGCAGGCATGGTCAAGGTGGACACCATGGAGAACCCGTTTTCGTTGCCCTCCCACTTGCGCGTCGCCTTGGGCGAACGTTTGGCCGAGGTGGCGTTGAACCGCTACCCCGCCGAGCGCGGCGATGTGTTGCGGGCCGCGCTGGCTGCGCACGCGGGCATGCCCGAAGGCTGCGACATCATGTTGGGCAATGGTTCGGACGAATTGATCTCTATGCTCAGCTTGGCCTGCGACGTGCCGGGCGCGGCGGTGGTGTCGCCCATGCCGGGCTTCGTGATGTACGAAATGTCGGCCAAGTTGCAAGGCTTGAAGTTCGTCGGCGTGCCACTGACCGCCGATTTCGAACTCGACTTGCACGCCATGCTGGCCGCCGTGCGTGAGCACCAGCCTGCCATCATTTACTTGGCCTACCCCAACAACCCCACCGCCAATTTGTGGAACGACGCCGCCATTGAAGCCATCGTCGAAGCGGCTCCAGGATGGGTGGTGATGGACGAGGCGTATCAGCCTTTCGCAGCGCGCGATTCCATGGACAGGCTGAAGCGCCATGCCCATGTACTGGTCATGCGCACCATGAGCAAATTTGGTTTGGCCGGTGTGCGCATTGGTTACTTGATGGCGCGCCGCGAGTTGATTGCCGAGATCGACAAATTGCGTCCGCCCTTCAACATCAGCGTGCTGAACTGCGAGGCGGCTTTGTTTGCGTTGGAGCATGCTGACGAATATGCGCGTCAAGCAGCGGTGATTCGCGCCGAGCGCAACAAGCTGCAAACGCTGCTGAGCGACTTGCCAGGGTGCCAGCCTTTCCCCAGCGACGCCAACATGATTCTGTTGCGCGTACCCGATCCCAAAAAGACCTTCGACGGCATGAAAGCGGGTGGTGTGTTGATTAAAAATATCTCAAACCTGCACCCGTTGTTGGCCAATTGCCTGCGCATCACAGTGGGCACACCAGATGAAAATGTGTTGATGATGAATGCCTTGAAAGCCAGCTTATGAATGCGCTTGTGAACGTCCCCAAAGTGCCTACCGCCTCGTCCGGGCGTCATGCAGAAGTCACCCGCAACACGGCCGAAACGCAGATCCGCGTGGCCATCAACATCGACGGCAGCGGTGCCTCCAGGCTGGCCACCGGCATCGGTTTTTTCGACCACATGCTCGACCAAATTGCGCGCCACGGCTTGATCGACCTTGACATCGAAGCCAAAGGCGATTTGCACATTGACGGCCACCACACCGTGGAAGACGTGGGCATCACTTTGGGCCAAGCCATGGCCAAAGTGGTGGGGCGACAAAAAGGGCCTGCGCCGTTACGGCCACGCCTACGTGCCGCTGGACGAAGCGCTGTCGCGCGTGGTGATCGACTTCTCAGGTCGTCCCGGTTTGCACATGCGCGTGAATTTCAAAAGCGGCATGATTGGTGCGCTGGATTCGCAACTTGTCTATGAATTTTTCCAAGGCTTCTCCAACCACGCTGGTGTGACCTTGCACATCGACAACCTGCATGGCGAGAACGCCCATCATCAGTGCGAAACCATTTTCAAAGCCTTTGCGCGCGCGCTGCGCATGGCGCTGGAGATCGATCCGCGTGCTTCTCAGGTCATACCTTCCACCAAGGGCAGCCTTTGAGATGAGCAAGGCATGAGCAAAACCGTTGCCGTTGTCGATTACGGCATGGGCAACCTGCGTTCGGTGTCGCAGGCGGTGCTGCATGTCGCGCGCGATTCAGGCTTTGAGGTCATCGTGACTTCAAAGCCCGATGAGGTTTACGCGGCCGAGCGCATCGTGCTGCCCGGCCAAGGTGCCATGCCCGACTGCATGCGCGAGTTGCGTGAGTCGGGCCTGCAAGACGCCGTGCTTCACGCCGCTGCCAACAAGCCTTTGATGGGTGTGTGTGTGGGCATGCAAATGCTGTTGCAGCACAGCAGCGAAGGCCCGTCGGGTGTGGGCACGCCAGGCTTGGGCTTGATTGAAGGTGAGGTCATACGCTTTCAGCTGGAGGGTCAAACCCAGCCCGACGGCAGCCGCTTCAAGGTGCCGCAGATGGGCTGGAACCAAGTGATGCAAGCGCAAGCGCACCCGCTGTGGGCAGGCGTTCCAGACAACGCTTACTTTTATTTTGTGCACAGTTTTTTCGCGCGCCCGACGCACAGCCAACACAGCGCAGGCGAAACCGATTACGGAACGCGCTTTACCTGCGCGCTGGCCCGCGATAACATTTTCGCCACGCAGTTCCACCCCGAAAAAAGTGCAGAGCAAGGTTTGCAGATGTACCGCAACTTCCTTCACTGGAATCCTTGAGATCGCTTCGGTTCATCACCTTATGGAACGCTCACGGCCATGTTGCTCATTCCCGCCATCGACCTCAAAGACGGTAAATGCGTTCGCCTCAAGCAGGGAGACATGAACGAATCCACCACCTTCGGCGAAGACCCGGCCGCCATGGCGCGGCGTTGGGTGAATGCCGGTGCGCGGCGCTTGCATTTGGTGGACTTGAACGGCGCCTTCGCGGGCAAGCCGGTCAATGAAGCCGCCGTCAAAGCCATCCTCGCTGAAGTGGGTGACGAAATTCCGGTGCAGTTGGGCGGTGGCATTCGCGACCTCGACACCATCGAGCGCTACTTGGACGACGGCCTGAGCTTCATCATCATCGGCACGGCCGCGGTCAAAAGCCCCGGCTTCCTGAAAGACGCGTGCAGTGCCTTTGGCGGCCACATCATCGTCGGGCTGGACGCCAAAGACGGCAAGGTTGCAACCGACGGCTGGAGCAAGCTCACCGGGCACGAAGTGGTCGATCTGGCCAAGAAGTTTCAAGACTACGGCGTTGAAGGCGTGATCTACACCGACATCGGCCGCGACGGCATGCTCAGCGGCATCAACATCGAAGCCACCGTGAAGCTGGCGCGCGCCTTGACGATCCCGGTGATCGCCTCAGGCGGCCTGTCCAACATCACCGATATTGAACAGCTCTGCGCCGTCGAGGACCAGGGCGTCGAAGGCGTGATTTGTGGTCGCGCCATCTACACCGGCGACTTGGACTTTGCTGTCGCGCAAGCCCGCGCGGATGCTCTCAGGGTCTGAGCGGCTGACGGAAATCAAAAAAGGGTGCCGCAGCACCCTTTTTTTGAGCCGGACTGCCGTCCTTCAGACCGAACGCCTGCGTGCTGCCCAAGCCACGGCACCCAAACCGGCCAACATCAAGGCATAAGTTTCTGGCTCAGGGACTGGTGCCAAAAAGCCGCGAATTTCACCGCCTCCGAACGAGGAAGTGTGAATGTTCACGTACGCCTTTCCTGTGTCGAGGCCTGCGAGCAACGCGGTAAACGCCGTAGTTGTAGTTCCGCCGTTG
>JANPNT010000461.1:0-13797 GCA_031427655.1 Burkholderiales bacterium | reverse complement strand
CCGTAGCTGCCCATGAAATGAGCGCACAACGCGGCCGAAATCAAGAACACCGCAATCACAAATTTGACGCTGCGCGACCACGCTGCCACGGCCAACAACAGCAAGCACGCGCTGGCAATCACGCCGCCAAAGGCCAGCATGAAAAGCGCGCCACGCGCTGACGCCATCTCGGGCAGGGCGCCTAACGAGCGCCACAGCGGCCAATTGCAGACGGTCGCGATCCAGACCGATGCCAGCGCCGCCAAGGTCAGCGGGTTCCATCCACGCGGCGCATCGAGGAGATCAAAGGCACTGGTGGGGATGGATGATCGAGGCTTGCGCATGGCCAACATTGTCAATCAGGAGGTGCGCAGACGGCATTGCCACACGTGGAAACGGCAGCTTCTGGGGCTGCCGTTTTGCTGGTTCAAGGCACTTTGGGAGCGGCTTACTTGAACAAGCCCTTGACCCGGTCAGACCAAGTTTTCGAATTGGGCGAGTGCTTCTCGCCGCCCTTGCGGAAAGACTCGTCCACTTCCTTCAGCAACTTGCGTTGGTGCTCGGTGAGCTTGACGGGTGTCTCAACGCTCACATGGCAATACAGGTCACCCGGGTAGCTGGAGCGCACGCCTTTGATGCCCTTGCCGCGCAATCGGAAAGTCTTGCCGTGCTGCGTGCCTTCGGGCAAATCGATTTCAGCTTGGCCGCCGAGTGTGGGCACTTCGATGCCGCCGCCCAAGGCTGCGGTGGTCATGAGCACGGGCACGGTGCAATGCAGATCGTCGCCGTCGCGCTCGAAAATGTCGTGCTGCTTGATGCGAATTTCGATGTACAGGTCACCGCTCGGCCCGCCGTTGGTGCCTGGCTCGCCGTTGCCAGCCGAACGGATGCGCATGCCTTCGTTGATGCCCGCCGGAATTTTGACTTCCAGGGTTTTGTTTTTCTTAATCTTGCCTTGTCCAGCGCACGTGATGCAAGGCTCTGGAATGATCTTGCCCGTGCCACTGCAATGCGGGCAGGCTTGCTGAATGCTGAAAAAACCTTGGCGCATATGCACTGTGCCCGCGCCGCTGCAGGTGCTGCAGCTCTTGGCGGAGGTGCCGACTTTCGCGCCGCTGCCCTTGCAGGTTTCGCAGGTCTCCCAGCTTGGAATTCGAATTTGCGTGTCTTTGCCGCTCGACGCTTCTTCTAGCGTGATTTCCACCGCGTAGCTTAAATCGCTGCCGCGATAAACCTGCTGTCCGCCGCCGCGACGCTGCGCCGCGCCGCCGCCAAAAATATCGCCAAAAATATCGCCAAAGGCTTCGGCAAAACCGCCTTCTGCACCGCCTCGACCGGCCATGGTGGGGTCGACACCGGCGTGGCCGTGCTGATCGTAGGCTGCTCGTTTGTTGCCGTCTGTGAGCATCTCGTAGGCTTCTTTGCCTTCTTTGAACATCTCTTCCGACTTTTTTGCGCCCTCGCCCTGATTGCGGTCAGGGTGATGCTTCATCGCCAGCTTGCGATAGGCTTTTTTGATGTCTTCTTCGGTGGCATTTTTCGGTACGCCCAACACATCGTAGTAGTCACGCTTGGCCATCAACTCACCTGCCTATCGAAATTACAGAATTCTTGAAACGGCGTCGCCGCGTGGAGTTGCAAACAGGGTTTGCAGGGCTCGAACGCGGCGACCATGAACTTGACACCCAGCCAAAGCCTAGTGTCTTTGTCCAAATTTACTTCTTGTCTTTGACTTCTTTGAACTCGGCATCAACGACGTTGTCGTCGGCAGCCTTTGAACCCTTTGCTGCGTCAGCGCCGGAAGGATCAGCCGTGGCGCTCTCAGCGGCTGCACCGGCTGCAGCCTGCGCTGCTTGCGTTTCAGCGTAGACCTTCTCGCCGAGCTTCTGGCTGGCCGTCATCAGCGCTTCAGTCTTGGCTTCGATGTCGGCTTTGTCTTCGCCTTTGAGCGACTCTTCCGAGTCTTTGATGGCCGCCTCGATTTTTTCTTTTTCAGCCGCGTCGAGCTTGTCGCCGTGCTCGGTCATGCTCTTCTTCACGCTGTGCACCATGGCGTCGGCCGAGTTGCGGGCCTGGATGAGGTCGAGCTTTTTCTTGTCTTCGGCAGCATTCAGTTCAGCATCTTTCACCATGGCCTGAATCTCGGCCTCGCTCAGGCCGGAGTTGGCCTTGATGGTGATTTTGTTTTCCTTGCCGGTGCCTTTGTCTTTGGCGCCCACGTGCAGTATGCCGTTGGCGTCGATGTCAAACGACACTTCAATTTGCGGTGTGCCGCGCGCGGATGGCGGAATGCCTTCAAGGTTGAATTCGCCCAAGCTCTTGTTGCCCGACGCCATTTCGCGCTCACCTTGGTAGACCTTGATGGTCACCGCAGGCTGGTTGTCGTCGGCGGTGGAAAAGGTCTGCGAAAACTTGGTCGGGATGGTCGTGTTCTTCTTGATCATCTTGGTCATCACGCCACCCAGGGTCTCAATGCCCAAGCTCAGTGGAGTGACATCGAGCAACAGCACATCGGTGCGGTCACCGGCCAACACCTGACCTTGAATCGCAGCGCCCACGGCCACGGCTTCGTCGGGATTCACGTCTTTGCGTGGCTCTTTGCCAAAGAACTCTTTGACCTTCTCTTGCACCTTGGGCATGCGGCTCATGCCGCCCACTAAAATCACGTCGTCAATGGCGCTGACGGCTACGCCTGCGTCTTTGATGGCTGTGCGGCAAGGTGCAATCGTGCGTTCGATCAGGTCGTCTACCAACGCTTCCAGCTTGGCGCGGCTGAGCTTGATGTTCAGGTGTTTCGGGCCTGAAGCATCGGCCGTCACGTAGGGCAGGTTGATGTCGGTCTGTGAGCTGCTCGACAGTTCGATCTTGGCTTTCTCAGCGGCTTCTTTCAGGCGCTGCAAGGCCAACACGTCTTTGCCCAAATCAACGCCTTGGTCTTTCTTGAATTCGGCAATGATGTATTCGATGATGCGCTGGTCGAAGTCTTCGCCGCCCAAGAACGTGTCGCCGTTGGTGGCCAAGACTTCGAATTGTTTTTCGCCGTCGACGTCTGCAATTTCAATGATGGAAACGTCAAACGTGCCGCCACCAAGGTCGTACACCGCAATTTTGCGGTCGCCCTTTTCGTTCTTGTCCAAACCGAAGGCCAAGGCCGCGGCGGTGGGCTCGTTGATGATGCGTTTCACATCCAAGCCGGCAATGCGACCTGCGTCCTTGGTGGCTTGGCGCTGTGCGTCGTTGAAGTAAGCCGGCACGGTGATGACGGCGTCGGTGACTTCTTCGCCGAGGTAATCCTCAGCGGTTTTCTTCATCTTGCGCAGAATTTCAGCGCTCACCTGTTGCGGCGCCAGCTTCTTGCCGCGCACTTCCACCCAGGCGTCGCCATTGTCGGCGGCGGCGATTTTGAAAGGCATCAGGTCGATGTCTTTTTGAACTTCTTTTTCAGAGAACTTGCGCCCGATGAGGCGTTTCACCGCGTACAGCGTGTTCTTGGGGTTGGTCACTGCTTGGCGCTTGGCCGAGGCACCGACCAAAATTTCGTCGTTGTCTTGGTAGGCAATGATCGACGGCGTGGTGCGCGCACCTTCGCTGTTTTCGATCACTTTGGTGGTGTTGCCTTCCATGATGGCCACGCACGAATTGGTGGTGCCGAGGTCAATGCCGATGATTCTTCCCATGTCTGTTCTCCTGAAAATTGTTTGTCCACTGAGCGTGGCGATGTTTGGAATTTGCGGACGGTTCCGGCAATTTCAAGCCAACTTCAACCGCCGGTATTCATGGTGAAACGCCGTGAAGCGCGGTTAATTCGGTGCAGATACCGTGACCAAAGCCGGTCGCAGCACCCGGTCTGAAATCAAATAGCCTTTTTGCAGAACCGCTACCACGGTGTTCGCGCCTAAGGTCGAATTTGCGGCCAGCGGCACCACACTGATGGCCTGGTGTTGGTGCGGGTCGAACTTGGTGCCAGCCGCGGGGTTGATTTCCAACACCTTGTTGCGTTCCAGTGCGGCCGACAGCTGTCGAAGCGTGGCGTGCACGCCTTCCAGCATTTGCTCGGGCGTCGCGTCGGGAATCGAGATGGCGGCTTCCAGACTGTCTTTCACCGGCAGCAAGCTGTCCGCAAAAGCTTCCACCGCGAACTTGCGCGCTTTGGAGATGTCTTCCTCCGCGCGGCGGCGAGTGTTTTCGGCGGCGGCCTTGGCGCGCATGTAAGCGTCGGCCATCTCCGCGTGTTTGGCTTCCAGTTCAGCCAACCTGGCCTCGGTGGTCAGCTCGCGGGGTAGGGTGTCAAGATGGGCTTCGTCGTTGGGCAACGCGCCGTCTATCGGAGCTTGTGAGTTGTCAGCGTGGGTCATGGAGATTTCCTAGAATCCCTCAGATGTGGGTGGCTTGTCCACGCTTTCAAGAGGGATTTGGAAATCTATTCAACGCCCAACCCGTGATGTTGACAACGAAGGCAAGCCGCGAAAGCGGGGCGCAGGCGTCAATGACCCAGCCATGCCGGGTCTGCAGAGCCGAGCGGCTCAGCCGGACTTTTTCAAGTCCTTCACGGCCTTCAGCACTTCTTCGACGTGGCCTGCCACCTTGAGGCCGCGCCATTCGGAGCGCAACACGCCGTGGGTGTCGATCAAAAAGGTGCTGCGTTCGATGCCCTTGACCTTTTTGCCGTACATGATTTTGTTTTTCACCACGCCGAACATGTGGCACAACTTTTCTTCAGTGTCGGCAATCAGCTCAAACGGCAACTCCAGCGCTTGCTTGAACTTTTCGTGCGAAGTCATGTTGTCGCGTGACACGCCAAACACGACGGCACCTGCTTTGACGAAGTCTTTGTGATGATCGCGGAAGGTCATGCCTTCGGTAGTGCAGCCGGGTGTGTTGTCTTTCGGGTAGAAATACAGCACGACGATTTGTCCGACGTACGCTGCGGGCGTGAACTTGACTCCGCCGGTTGCGAGCGCTTCAAATTCCGGGAGGGCTTTGTTGAGAGCTGGCGTCATGGATGTTTGAGGTCTGCTTTAAGTCAGTCGGCGCCCTCATAGGCGTAGCCCTCGATTATAAGGCTTTTGTCACGCTTCTCGAAGTGCGACGGTTCATGAAGGCGAAGGCGTCGGTGCTTCAAAGATGAGTGCGGCGATCACGGCGCGGCTTTCCGCCAACAGCACGTTGTAGGTGCGGCATGCTGCAGCGCTGTCCATGGTCTCCACGCCGATTCGGGCGTCAAACAGTGGCTTCAGCAAGGCCGGTTTGGCGAATCGCAATCGCGCGCCGCTGCCAAAAATCACCAGCTCCGGTTTCAATGAGGCCAAGAATTCGAAGTGCGCCACGCTCAGTGCATCGAAGCTGTTCACGTCCCAATTCAACACCTCGCCTGTCCAAGGCACGACCACACTTTGGGTGTGTTCCACGCCGTTGACGGCCACGCCGCCCGGGCCGTGTCGGGAAATGGCATTGCTGCCCTCCATGCGCTCTGCTTGCAGCTTCAAATTGCTTCTCTTTCAGGGAAAGACGGGATGGTAAATTCTAAGGTTGCCGAGCAGCGTTCGCCGAACCCACTCGCCCCCGCAGGAGCCCTCAGTGAAGCCCATCGTCAAGTCGAACAAATTGGCCAACGTTGCTTACGATATTCGAGGTCCGGTGCTCGACAAAGCGCGCCAGATGGAAGAAGAGGGCCACAAGATCATTCGGCTCAACATCGGCAATATCGCTGCCTTTGGCCTGGAGCCGCCCGACGAAATTGTGCAGGACATGCTGCGCAACATTCCGCATGCAGCGGGCTACACCGACAGCAAAGGCCTGTTCGCGCCACGCAAAGCGGTGGTGCATTCCACTCAGGAACAAGGCGTGCGTGGTGTGACGCTGGACGATGTTTATTTGGGCAACGGCGCGTCAGAGCTCATCGCCATGAGCATGAATGCGCTGCTCGACGACGGCGACGAAATGCTGATCCCCTCGCCCGACTACCCGCTGTACACCGCCGTGGTGGGCTTGTCCGGCGGCAAGCCGGTGCACTACGTATGCGACGAGCAAGCGGGTTGGATGCCCGACATCGACGACATCAAACGCAAGATCACTCCGCGCACTCGCGGCATCGTCGTCATCAACCCCAACAACCCGACCGGCGCCTTGTATTCGACCGAGGTGCTGCTGCAAATCATCGAACTGGCGCGGCAAAACGAGCTCATCATTTTTGCCGACGAGATCTACAGCAAAACTTTGTACGACGGCAACGTTCACGTCAGCATGGCGTCGCTGGCCGACGACGTGATGTTTGTCACTTTTAACGGCTTGTCTAAAAACTACCGTTCCTGCGGCTATCGCGCGGGTTGGATGGTGGTGTCGGGCGAAAAGCGACACGCCCGCGACTACATCGAAGGCTTGAACATGCTGGCGTCGTTGCGCTTGTGCGCCAACACGCCAGGGCAGCTCGCCATCCAAACCGCTTTGGGCGGCTACCAAAGCATCAAAGACTTGGTCGCACCCACCGGCCGCTTGGGCCGCCAGCGCGATTTGGCGTACCAGTTGCTCAGCGAGATCCCCGGAGTCAGTGTGGTCAAACCCAAGGCCGCGCTGTACATGTTCCCCAAGCTGGACGCCAAGATGTACCCCATCAAAGACGATCGGCAATTTGCTTATGAATTGCTGGCCGAAGAAAAAGTGCTGATCGTCCAAGGTACCGGTTTCAACTGGAGCGCACCTGATCATTTTCGCGTTGTGTTCTTGCCCAACTCCGATGACTTGAGTGATGCGATTGGCCGCATCGCGCGCTTCTTGGGCAATTACGCCAAACGACACGCCACGTTGAACATGCATTGAACTTAAAAATGAAACCTATTCAAGCAGGCCTGATGGGCATAGGCACCGTCGGCAGTGGCACCTTCAACGTGCTGCAACGCAACCAAGAAGAAATTCAACGCAGGGCGGGCCGAGGCATCGCCATCACCATGGTGGCCGACCTGGACACCGCACGCGCTAAAGCTGTGGTGGGTGACGCAGCGCAGGTTGTCAACGATGCCCGCGCCATCATCGCCAACCCCGACATCGACATCGTCATCGAGCTGATTGGCGGTTGCGGCATCGCCAAAGCCTTGGTGATGGAAGCCATCGCCGCAGGCAAGCATGTGGTCACCGCCAACAAGGCCTTGCTGGCCGTTCACGGGACTGAGATTTTTGCCGCCGCGCGCGAAAAAGGCGTGGTGGTGGCGTTTGAAGCGGCGGTGGCCGGTGGCATTCCCATCATCAAAGCGCTGCGCGAAGGGCTCACCGCCAACCGCATCGAATGGATCGCCGGCATCGTCAACGGCACCACCAATTTCATCTTGTCCGAGATGCGCGACAAAGGACTCGACTTCGACGCGGTGCTGAAGCAAGCGCAAGCCCTGGGCTACGCCGAAACCGACCCCACGTTTGACATTCAAGGCATCGACGCCGCTCACAAAACCACGCTGATGAGCGCCATCGCTTTTGGCATTCCGGTGCAGTTTGAGCGCGCTTATGTGGAAGGCATCACGCGCCTGCAAGCCGCCGACATCACTTACGCCGAACAGCTGGGCTACCGCATCAAATTGCTCGGCATCACCAAGCGCCGCTTGAACGACGCAGGCGCAGTGATGGGCATCGAACTGCGCGTTCACCCCACCCTCATTCCGATGAAGCGTCTGATCGCTAACGTCGAAGGCGCGATGAACGCCGTCATGGTTCACGCCGACGCCGTGGGCACCACGCTGTATTACGGCAAAGGGGCAGGCTCAGAGCCTACCGCTTCGGCTGTGATTGCCGACCTGGTAGACATCACCCGCCTGCAAACCGCGCTGCCCAACCAGCGAGTGCCGCACCTCGCATTCCAGCCCGACGAGTTGGCCGCCACGCCGATATTGCCGATGGACCAAGTCGTCAGCAGCTACTACCTGCGCCTGCAAGTGGCCGACCAAACCGGCGTGCTGGCACGCATCACCGCGATTCTTGCGGGCCACGACATATCCATCGACGCACTGCTGCAACGCGAATCCGCCGAAGGCGAGTCGCAGACCGACGTCATCATCCTCACGCACGACACGGTGGAAGGCAAGATGAACCAAGCCATCGCGCAAATGCAAGCCCTGCCCACTGTGCTGGCACCCATCGTGCGCTTGCGCAAGGAAGAGCTGAGCTGATGAAATACATCAGCACCCGAGGCGATAAAACCGAGCGCAGTTTTTGCGAAATCTTGCTGGAGGGCTTGGCACCCGATGGGGGTTTGTATTTGCCTACGCGCTATCCGCACATCGATGCGGCCACGCTGACCTCATGGCGTGGTTTGAAGTACCACGAGCTGGCGTTTGAGATTTTGTCGCTCTTCATCGACGACATTCCCGCCGAGGACTTGCGTGTGCTCGTCGCCAACACCTACACGCCCGAAGTGTTTGGCTCGGTTGAGATCACGCCGCTCAAAGCCCTGGAGACCGGCTTGTGTTTGCAGGCGCTGTCCAACGGCCCCACGCTGGCCTTCAAAGACATGGCCATGCAGTTGCTGGGCAACTTGTTTGAGTACGAGTTGGCGCGTCGGGACCAGACTTTGAACATCCTGGGTGCCACCTCGGGCGACACCGGCAGCGCGGCCGAATACGCGATGCGGGGCAAGCAGGGCGTGAAGGTTTTCATGCTGTCGCCGCAAGGCCGCATGAGCCAGTTCCAGCAAGCACAAATGTTCAGCTTGCAAGACGCCAACATCCACAACATCGCTGTGCAAGGCGTGTTTGACGATTGCCAAGACATCGTCAAGGCGGTGTCGAACGACTTGGCCTTCAAGCGCGCGTACCGCATCGGCACGGTGAATTCCATCAACTGGGCGCGGCTGTTGGCGCAGGTGGTTTATTACTTTGCGGGTTACTTTCAGGCAACGAAATCCAACGCCGAGCAAGTCAGCTTCGCCGTGCCGTCCGGCAACTTCGGCAACATTTGCGCCGGCCATGTGGCACGCATGATGGGCTTGCCGGTGGCGCAACTGGTACTGGCCACGAACGAGAACAATGTGCTCGATGAGTTTTTCCGCACCGGCACTTACCGGGTTCGCGGAAGCGCCGAGACGCACGAGACGTCCAGCCCGTCGATGGACATTTCCAAGGCCTCAAACTTCGAGCGCTTTGTGTTTGACCTGCTCGGCCGCGACGGCGAACGCACGCGCCAATTGTTCAAAACTGAAGTCGAGCAACGCGGTTCCTTCAGCATCAGCGCCGAGGAGTTTGCGCGCCTGAAAGACTACGGCTTCGTGTCGGGCACCAGCAGCCACGCCGACCGCTTGGCCACCATCCGCAGCGTGCACCAACGCTTCGGCGTGATCGTTGACACGCACACCGCCGACGGCTTGAAAGTGGCGCGCCAGCACGTTCAGCCGGGCATCACCATGATCGTTTTGGAAACCGCGCTGCCTGCCAAATTTGCCGAAACCATCGTCGAAGCGCTGGGCATTCAACCGCCCCGACCTGTGGCCATGCAACACATCGAAGACCTGCCCAAGCGCTTCACCGTCATGCCCATCAGCGTGGCCGACGTGAAGGCCTACGTGACCGCGCATGCTTGATATCCACCGCAGCGCATGAAGGTCATCGGCTTCAGCGGTTACTCAGGTTCGGGCAAAACCACGCTGGTTGAAAACGTGATTCGTTTGATGGTGACAGCAGGCCAGCGTGTGTCGGTGATCAAGCATGCCCACCACGATTTCGACATCGACCAGCCCGGAAAAGACTCCTACCGACACCGCGCAGCCGGTGCGTTTGAAGTGGTGATCGCATCGAACCGTCGCTTGGCGAAAATTCGCGAATATGAGGTCGAGGCCGACCCCACCGTGCATCAACTGCTGGCCGAGTTGGTCGATTGCGATTGGGCTTTGGTTGAAGGCTACAAGCACGCCGACGTGCTGAAAATTGAGGTGTGGAGGGCAGCTCTGGGCAAGCCAGTGCAGTATCCGCACGATGCGTTTGTGGTGGCGGTGTGCACCGATGAGGTGAGCGCATTGCCCGAACCCACCGGCTTGCCACTGCTCGACTTGAACAACGCGGCCAGCGTGGTGGATTTTTTGCTGAACAACCCGGGGCGCTTCGACTACCAAAATGAGTACCAATTACCGCAGCACTGATTCGCGCCCAGCCATGCTCACGCTGGAAGAAGCGCTGACCAAGTTGCTGGGCACGGTGCAAGCGTTTCCCACCATCGAAGCGCAAACCGTGTCCACCTTCGACGCGTTGGGCCGCGTGCTGGCAGCCGACGTGCATTCGCTTATCGATGTGCCGCCCGCCGACAACACGTCGATGGACGGCTACGCGATGCGCGCAGCCGACGTGCCCGCTGTGGGCACTGTTCTTCTGGTCAGTCAACGTATCCCCGCAGGCGTGGTCGGCCAGCCTCTTCAAGCCGGTACGGCGGCGCGCATCTTCACTGGCGCGCAAGTGCCAGCCGGTGCTGATGCGGTGGTGATGCAAGAGCAATGCGAAGCGGTGGAAGGTGCGGTTCGCGTGAACGCCGTGCCCACATCAGGCCAATGGGTGCGCCGCCGCGCCGAAGACGTTGCAGCCGGCGCGGTGGTGTTGAAGCAGGGCACCCGCCTCACGCCGCAAGCTCTCGGCATGGCTGCGTCGGTGGGCGCAGCCACGTTGCAAGTGGCACGCCGTCCGCGCGTGGCGCTGTTTTCCACCGGCGATGAATTGGCCATGCCCGGCGAGGTGCTCAAACCCGGCGCCATCTACAACTCCAACCGCTACACGCTGCGCGCTTTGATTCAAGCGCTGGGCTGCGACTGCACCGACCTCGGCATCGTCGCCGACCGTTTGGACGCCACCCGCGAGGCACTGCGCACGGCAGCTGCCGAGCATGATTTGGTGCTGACCTGCGGCGGCGTGTCGGTCGGCGAGGAAGATCACCTGAAGCCCGCAGTCGAAGCCGAAGGCCGCATCGACATGTGGCAAATCGCCATCAAGCCCGGCAAGCCTTTGGCGTTTGGCGAGGTGTTTCGTGCCGACAAATCCAGCGCCTGGTTCATCGGCTTGCCGGGCAACCCGGTGTCGGCTTTTGTGACGTTTTTGTTGGCAGTGCGGCCGGTGCTGCTGCACCTGCAAGGCGCGCCCGCACAAGCGCCTGTGGCCATGACTTTGCGGGCTGATTTCGATTGGCCGCAGCCCGACAAGCGCCGCGAATTTTTGCGCGTGCGTCGCAACGCCAACGGTGGGCTTGACCTTTTCCCCAACCAAAGCTCGGGCGTGTTGACGTCCACTGTGTGGGGTGACGGCTTGGTGGACAACCCGCCTAAACAAGCCATCAAATCGGGCGACATGGTGAAGTTTTTAAGCCTGACGGAATTGCTGGCATGAAGGTGAACATTCGCTACTTCGCGTCCATTCGTGAAGCCTTGGGCGCGAATGAACAGATCGACACTGCGGAAGGCACGACGTTGGCCGCGCTGCGCGATCAATTGATTGCCAGCAGCAGCGCCGCACACGCAGGCGCTTTGGCCCGAGGTTGCGCGCTGCGCTGCGCCATCAACCAAAGCATGTGCGCTGAAACCACGGTGATCCCCGAAGGCGCTGAAATCGCGTTTTTCCCGCCCGTGACAGGAGGCTGAAGCCATGACGGCGCGTGTACAAATTCAAACGCAAGACTTCAATCTGTCCAACGAAGTCGAGGCGCTCCGGGCCAACGATCCGTCTGTTGGCGCAGTCGCTAGCTTCATTGGTTTGGTGCGCGATCGCAACGACGGCTTGGGCGTCAGCGCCATGGAGTTGGAGCACTACCCCGGCATGACGGAGCGCGCGATTGAAGCCATGATCGACGAAGCTCATCGCCGCTTCGACATCCGCGGCGCGCGCGTGATTCACCGCGTGGGGCCGCTGTTGCCGCTCGACCAAATTGTGTTGGTGGCAGTGAGCTCGTCGCACCGCGGCACGGCCTTCCAAGCCTGTGAATTCATCATGGATTATTGGAAAACCCAAGCGCCGTTTTGGAAAAAAGAACAAACCCCCGAAGGCGCGCGCTGGGTCGATGCGCGGGTCAGTGACGACGCCGCCGCCGCGCGCTGGGGTTTGACGCAGATCAACACCGCCGCTTGAGGCGCAGCCCAAGATGCAAACCTTTCCTTGGCTGCAAGTGTTGGCGGTGGCGGGCGGTTCGGCGGTGGGTGCTGTGCTGCGCTGGGTGGCGGGTTTGTGGCTTAACAGCCAGTGGGCCGGTTTTGCTTTGGGCACGCTGCTGGTGAACTGTGTGGGCGGCTTGTTGATTGGGCTGTCGCTGGTGTGGTTTCAACGCATGCCGAATGAGATGCTGAGGCTGCTGTTGGTCACCGGTTTTTTGGGTGGCTTGACCACTTTTTCGGCGTTCTCGGCAGAGTCACTGGCGCTGCTGCAAAAGGGCAGTTACGGCATGGCGGCGACGCACACGCTGGCGCATGTGATCGGGGCGCTTGCGTTCGCGGCCTTGGGTTTCAAACTGGGTCGATTGCTGCTGTCTTGAACTTCCAACCGCGCTTGAAATAGGCGCTTGCAGCCGCAAATGTTTCACATCTGAAGGAGACCTCATGCGACTCGACAAGCTCACCACGCAATTTCAAAACGCGCTGTCCGACGCCCAAAGTTTGGCGGTGGCCCGCGACAACCCTTATATCGAACCGCTGCACGTTGTCAGTGCCATGCTGGCGCAAAGTGATGGCCCCAAAGCCTTGCTGGAACGTGCAGCAGTCAATGTCGCCAAGCTGCAAACCGCACTCGATGCCGAGATCGCCAAACTGCCGCAAGTTCAAGGCACCGACGGCCCGCAAGTGCAAGCCAGCCGCGACCTGAACAGCCTGCTGCAGGCCACCGAGAAAGAAGCCAGCAAACGCGGTGACGCTTTCATTGCCAGCGAGATTTTTTTGCTCGCCGTGGCTGACAGCAGAACGTCTATCGGCGTGCTGGCCAAAGAACACGGCCTCACGCGCAAAGCGCTCGACACCGCAATTGTTGCCGTGCGCGGCGGTAACAAGGTCGACAGCGCCGACGCCGAAGGCCAGCGCGAAGCGCTTAAGAAATACACCATAGACCTGACCGAACGCGCCCGCCTGGGCAAGCTCGACCCCGTGATCGGCCGCGACGACGAGATCCGCCGCGCCATTCAAGTGCTGCAACGCCGCACCAAAAACAACCCGGTGCTCATCGGTGAACCCGGCGTGGGCAAGACCGCCATCGTCGAAGGTTTGGCGCAGCGCATCGTGGCCGGTGAGGTACCCGAGTCGTTGAAAAACAAGCGCGTCTTGGTGCTTGACATGGCGCTGCTGTTGGCCGGAGCCAAGTTTCGCGGTGACTTTGAAGAGCGCCTGAAATCGGTGCTGAAAGAAGTGGCCCAAGACGAAGGCCAGACCATCGTTTTCATCGATGAAATTCATACCATGGTGGGCGCAGGCAAAGCCGAAGGTGCCATCGACGCGGGCAACATGCTCAAGCCCGCGTTGGCGCGCGGCGAGCTGCACTGCATCGGCGCGACCACGTTGGCCGAGTACCGCAAATACGTCGAAAAAGACGCCGCCTTGGAGCGTCGCTTTCAGAAGATTTTGGTCGGCGAGCCCAGCGTGGAAGCCACCATCGCGATCCTGCGCGGCCTGCAAGAAAAGTATGAAGTTCATCACGGCGTGGAGATCACCGACCCGGCCATCGTGGCCGCTGCCGAGCTGAGCCACCGCTACATCACCGACCGCTTTTTGCCCGACAAAGCCATCGACCTGATCGACGAGGCGGCGGCCAAGGTGAAGATCGAACTCGACTCCAAACCCGAGGCCATGGACAAGCTCGACCGGCGCCTGATTCAATTGCAAATTGAGCG
>JANPNT010000460.1:0-1542 GCA_031427655.1 Burkholderiales bacterium | reverse complement strand
ATTGCAAGACTTGACCCCTTCGTTATCGACGACGACCCGCTGATCTGCCAGTTGGTGGTCGAGTACATGGGTAAGAACGACATGCGCGTCAGTGCCGGTAAATCGGGCAAGGAGATGTTCGAGATTATTGAGCGCGAGGCTATTGATCTCGTGCTGCTCGACCTGAAAATGCCCGGCGAGGATGGCATGCAACTCGCGCGCGCACTGCGTGAACGCGCGACCATCCCCATCGTGCTGCTCACCGGGCGCAGCGAAGAGGCCGACCGCGTGATGGGCCTGGAACTGGGCGCTGATGATTACGTCACCAAACCGTTTAGTCCACGTGAGTTGCTGGCCCGTGTGCGCGCCGTGCTGCGCCGCTATCAGGTGCAGGCGACGTTGCCCGAGCGTGACCACATGCGCCGCGCCTATCGGTTCTCGGGATGGGAGTTGAACCTGCGCACCCGGCATCTGCTGTCGCGTGAGCGCGTCTCGGTGGAATTGTCGAATGGCGAATTCAGTCTGCTCAGCGCATTGTGCCGCGCCCCGCAGCGTGTGCTGACGCGCGATCAATTGCTGTCGATGTCACGCCTGCACGAAGCCGAGGTCTATGATCGCGCTATCGATGTGCAAATCCGGCGCCTGCGACTGAAGATCGAATCTGACTCCGCCAATCCGGCGCTGATTGTCACCGAGCGCGGCGCGGGCTACCGGCTCGCGAGCGAGGTTGAAACGCTGTACTGACCGTATGACCATCACAACCGCGGAAGATCGTTCTCAGGAAGACAAAGACTCACGCGAGTTGCTGCTGCGGCTGTTGCCTGTGTCCGCCTCATTGGCGGGCCTGTCCATTGGTGCGTTCACGCTGTTCAGGTTGTCCGAAAAGAGCTTACGACTGGTGAACTTCGCAGACGACCTACTGGTCATTTGTGCCGTGCTCTTTTTACTCTCAACGTATCTGATCTTCTGGGCGCTGCGCAGCCGCAACCTGGAACGGACGCGCCGCTTGGCGCGGCTGGTGGATGTTGTTTTTCTGATAGCGCTGACCGCGCTCGTGGGCGTAGGGTTTTTGCTGGTGTATGCGCTGTTCTGATGATAAGCGTCCTTCACTTCGACCCAAACCATCGTGATGTTGGATTCGCTATTTATCGCTGCTCCCATCGGGGACGTGATGCTGCTCCCAGGATCGCGGGAATGCGTTATAGGCCAATTTGTCATTCGCAAGCGTCTGCAATGTCTCGGCCAGTTGACCACCGCAACGAGGGGCACCGCAGTGGTTGCGATGATCACAACCCTGTAGCAAGACACGGATGACCCAATGGAATCACAACAGGCGCCCGTAACTGCTTTACCCAGGATTGTTCGCTTACGAGCAGAGCATCGGCTGGCGATTGCAATGGCCGTTGGCTTTATTGCATTTTTCTTGCAACCCACCTGGGTGTTATCGCAAACACGCTTGCTCGTCACCTGGAATCTCGGCGCTTGGGTATATCTGCTACTCGCCGCGATGGTTGTTACGCGCGCGAATGCGACGATGACACGCGTACGAGTGCAAACGCAAGA
>JANPNT010000459.1:0-3598 GCA_031427655.1 Burkholderiales bacterium | reverse complement strand
GGTGGCCGACGCCGGCAAAGCCGCCGCCTTCGACCAGCTGCATGCCGGCGCGGTCGGGGAAGTGTTGGTTACCAAGTCCCCAGCAGTTGAACAAGCCGCCCGACTCTGACAAAGAGCGGCTGCTTGACTTTCTGCGCGTGTCGCACGGAACCACTCCGGGCACTGAGCGCAAGAAGATCACCGTCATGCGCAAGTCGACCAGCGAGATCAAGCAGGCCGACTCGAGCGGCAAAGCGCGCACGATCCAAGTGGAGGTTCGCAAGAAGCGCACCTTCATCAAACGCGACGATGCACCGGGCGCTCCCGAGGTCGACGAAGCGCCGGTGATCGAAGACGCTGAGTTGGGGCGCCGCGAGCTTGAAGCGCAACAGCAAGCCGAATTGTTCCGTCGCCAAGAAGCCGAACTAGAAGAGAAGCGTTTGGCTCGTGAAGCGCAGGCGCGTGCGGAGCGCGAAGCAAATGAGGCGCGTCTACTTGAAGCCGCGGAAGCAGCGGCAGCCAAAGCGGCGGCCGATGTCATTGCCATCGCGGCGACACCGAAATCACCAGCCGTCGCCGTCGCAGACGCGGCCGTGGCTGCAGCGCCCGTTGTCGCCCCCCCCGCCGAGCCGGCAAAACCCGTTTTGCGCGTGATCAAAGCCGCCGACGTGGTGGACGAAGAAAAAGTACGCGCTGCCGATTTGGCCAAACGCCGCAAGGCCGCCGAGGACGAAGCTGCCGCGATACGGGCCATGATGAATGCGCCGAAAAAAGTGGCAGTGGCGAAGAAAGTTGAAGAGCCGCCCAAAGTGGAAGCCATCAAGGGCACGATCCACAAAGTGGCGGGCGCGCCGGGCACCGCGCCTGCGGCGGGTGTGGCCAAGCCGGGCGACAAAAAATCAGTCAAGTCAGAAAAGTTGTCGTCCAGCTGGGCAGACGACGCCAAGAAACGCGGCATCAAGCCACGCACTGACGGCCCTGGTGGCGCGGCTGGTGGTGCACGCCCAGGCTGGCGCGCCCCGCGCGGCGGTCGTCGCGGCGAGCGCACCGACGGTTCGGTGTCCACCTTCGTGGCACCTTCTGAAGTTCAAGTGCAAGAAGTGCATGTGCCCGAGACCATCAGCGTGGCCGACTTGGCGCACAAGATGAGTGTGAAGGCGTCTGAGGTCATCAAGCAGTTGATGAAGCTCGGCCAAATGGTCACCATCAACCAGCAGCTCGACCAAGAAACCGCCATGATCTTGGTGGAAGAAATGGGCCACACCGCCGTGGCGGCCAAGCTCGACGATCCCGATGCGTTTTTGGAGGAAGACTCGACAGAAGCCGAGTCCGTTCACGAAATGCTGCCGCGTGCGCCCGTGGTCACCGTCATGGGTCACGTGGACCACGGCAAGACTTCATTGCTCGACTACATCCGCACCGCGCGAGTGGCGGCGGGCGAAGCGGGCGGCATCACCCAGCACATTGGTGCGTATCACGTGGACACACCGCGCGGCATGATCACTTTCCTTGACACGCCCGGCCACGCTGCGTTTACGCAAATGCGTGCGCGCGGTGCCAAGGCCACCGACATCGTGATCTTGGTGGTGGCGGCTGACGACGGCGTGATGCCGCAAACCAAAGAGGCCATTGCCCACGCGAAAGCGGCGGGCGTCCCTTTGGTCGTGGCGATGAACAAAATCGACAAGCCCGGTGCCAACCTGGAACGCCTGAAGAGCGAGTTGGTGGCCGAAGAAGTGGTGCCCGAGGAGTTTGGTGGCCCGTCGCCGTTTGTGCCAGTGTCGGCCAAAACCGGTCAAGGCATGGACGACTTGTTGGAGCAAATTTTGCTGCAAGCCGAGGTGCTGGAACTGCGTGCGCCGAAAGACTCGATGGCCAAAGGCTTGGTCATTGAAGCGCGCTTGGACAAAGGCCGCGGTCCTGTGGCCACCGTGTTGATTCAATCGGGCACCCTCAAGCGCGGCGACGTGATGTTGGCCGGCTCTACGTACGGCCGCGTGCGTGCCATGTTGGACGAAAACGGCAAGGCTATCCTGGAAGCCGGCCCGTCGATTCCGGTGGAAATTCAAGGCCTGACCGAAGTGCCGCAAGCCGGTGACGAGTTCATGGTGTTGTCGGATGAGCGCCGTGCGCGCGAAATCTCCACCTTCCGTTCGGGCAAGTACCGCGACGTGAAGTTGGCGCGTCAGCAGGCCGCCAAGCTGGAAAACATGTTTGAGAACATGGGCCAAGGCGAAGCGCAAACACTGGCACTCATCATCAAGGCCGACGTGCAAGGTTCGCAAGAAGCGTTGGCGCAGTCGCTGGTCAAACTCAGCACGCCCGAGGTCAAGGTTCAAGTGGTGCACGGCGCGGTTGGCGGCATCAGCGAGAGCGACATCAACCTCGCCATTGCGTCGAAAGCCGTCATCATCGGCTTCAACGTGCGCGCGGATGCGGGCTCACGCAAGCTGGCCGAGAACAACGGCGTGGACATCCGCTACTACAACATCATCTATGACGCGGTAGACGAAGTGAAAGCGGCCATGACCGGCATGCTGGCACCAGAGCAGCGCGAAGAAATCATCGGCACAGCCGAGATTCGCACTGTGTTTGTGGCGTCGAAGATCGGCACCGTGGCCGGTTCGATGATCCTGTCGGGCGTGGTGCGACGCGGCGCGCGCTTCCGCCTGCTGCGCGAAAACGTGGTGGTCTACACCGGAGAAATCGAGTCGGTGCGTCGCCTCAAGGACGATGTGCGCGAAGTCGGCACCGGCTTCGAGTGCGGCATCAAACTGAAGAACTACAACGACATCAAAGAAGGCGACGCGCTCGAGTTCTTCGAAGTCAAGGAAGTGGCTCGAACCCTGTAAGGCGGCTTTGCTCATCACTGCAAACCCCGCCTTCCGCAAAGAAGGCGGGGTTTGTACTTTTGGAGCTCGTCAAAGAACATGAAACACAAACGCAGCATTCCCAATCGCAGCTTCCGCGTCGCCGATCAGATCCAGCGCGATGTGGCCGGCTTGATTCGCGACTTAAAAGATCCGCGCATCGGCATGGTCACGATTCACGCGGTCGACGTGACCGTGGATTACGCCCACGCGAACGTGTTTTTCTCGCTGTTGGTGGGCGACCCGCACCAGTCGGAAATTGCCTTGAACGAGGCTGCGGGTTTTATCCGCAACAACTTGTTCAAGAAGCTGCAAATTCACACCGTGCCCACACTGCATTTCAAGTTTGACCGCACTACCGAACGTGCGGCCGAGTTGAACGCATTGATCGTGCAAGCCAACGCCACGCGCGCCAAGGAAGACTGAGCCGCGCGTATGCAAGATTCTCAGCCAGCGTCACTGCCAAGAGTCCGCATTCCGCGCCGCGCCGTTCACGGCGTGTTGTTACTCGACAAGCCCATCGGCCTGTCCAGCAACGACGCTTTGCAAAAGGCGAAACGCCTTTACCGTGCCGAAAAAGCAGGCCACACCGGCACGCTTGACCCTTTGGCCACGGGCTTGTTGCCGCTGTGTTTTGGTGCGGCCACGAAGTTCTCGCAGATCAGTTTGGACGCTGACAAGCGCTACCTCGCTACCCTGAAATTGGGCGTGACGACGAGCACCGCCGACGCCGATGGCGATGTGTTGGC